>JAFAFV010000042.1 GCA_023423285.1 Bacteroidota bacterium | reverse complement strand
ATCTTTAAATTTTTTTCCTGACAAGCCCGTAAAATCGGGAGATACATGGAAAAAAGCTGTTACTGTTGCAAAGCCGTACATGATCGTTTCGGATAACAATTATAAACTGATCAAAGTAGAAAACGGCCTGGCTTATATAGATGTAAACGGAGCAGTAACTACTGATGGCCCCCAAAGCTTGGAATCAAACGGTATGGAAATGCAGGTAAACCTTACAGGTGATCAGCAGGGCAGATTTGTAGTTGACGAAACTTCCGGTACAGTCAAAGAATCTGAAATTATTCAAAACCTTAAAGGTAAAATGGAAATGATGGGACAGGAGATACCAATGGATATAAAAAATGAAATTAACCTGAAGATGGTTAAGAAATAAAACTATTTCAACAGAAATAAAACGGGCGGCTGAAACATCGGCCGCTCGTTTTATATTATGAATCTATCTCTTTTAAAATTACTGATATTGGATATACACCGGCCTGGGTGTAAACTGTATTAGCTCTGTCGGCGTGTACATACTGCCACCCTTCTTGAGATCATTTTTGTAAAATAATTTAAAGCCTGCAAAGTGCACTGGTTGCTCGTAAACGAACCGCTTCCAGGTTCCGGCTTTTAAAGCCTTATCGCCCCAGCCATCCATATCTATTACCACCTGTACCTCTGGAATTAATTTTATTTGATCGTAGTTCTGAACCATGTTATTGGTAAACCTGTGAATGACCAAAATCTTCGGGGGCAGGTTATTTTCTCTTACAATTTTTGCAAGGTGATCAATTACCCAGTTAATGTCATTTGCATGGAAGCTGCCAATCACCGTGCCGGGCCTTTCGCCCCCTTTCATAGAAAATTCAGGGTCAATACCCAAATGAAAATCAGGGCGTTTCAGGTATTCATCAAACTCAGGAATTTCGCTTTGCAATGTGCTGTGTCCCACCTGAACGTCAATAAAGGTAAGCGCGCCAATTCCCTGCGCCCAGTTGTAAACCGTGTCTATTTGGTGAAAAGGCATACGCAGCCTGTATTTGCCTGCTTTGCCCGGTTCCTGCTGTGCGGTTACGGCAATATAATGCAGCGCCGGAATGGCCGGCGTTAGGGAATCAGCTTTGTTCCACTTCTCTACTTCGCCTTTGAGCTTTTGTATCATTTGCGCTTTAGGAAGTTCTCCTAAAATACCCATGCGCGTTGAGAAAAGATTGCCATAGTAAGCAATCACTCTCTTCATTGGTAAAATGGCGCCATGCAAAGGGTAATGAGCCTTTACCGGCCACTTACCGCTGGTATCGCCATTGGCCATGTGCTGCAGCATTTTATTATAATGTGCAGTGTCAAGTCTGGGCTTTATAGTTTCAGTACTGGCGGTTGCTAACTGTTCATTTTTTGTTGAATCAGTGGATGTGCCGTCGGTAGGTTGATTGTTGGCAGAAGTGGAGTTGCCGCAACTCCAAATGCCCATACTGGCAAGTACTGCCGATGCGATGATGAAAAGCCTCATGTAGATTGAATTTTAATCCGTTCAAAAATAAAGGGAAAACATTAGCCCTGCTAATAAAACGCGTTAAAATGAATTTTTAATATTTACATCGTTGCTATTGCTTGAGAAATGGTTTTTGAAAATTCTCATGCGATAGGCATTCATGGCGGTTTCGCCTAATTTTTTAATCAGTTTACGATTTACAATAAAGCCAACAGGTGCCCCAATCACAGGCAATAGCTGGGCCATTTTGGCAAGGTCAATATAATCCCGGTATTCTTGTTGAAACCTCCTCCATTCAAACTGGTTGATGTCGTTAGGCAACATTTTGCTTTTTTCATTCCAGTTCACCAATTTTAAATAGATATCATTTCGGTGGCGGTCGCTTGAAAAAGCCAGTTCAAAAATATGCAGCAGGTACACACGTTCTTTGTAATCGTTCAGGTCAAAGCCATACAATGCTGCTATTTCATAAAGCAGTTTCAGTTTGATGGTTAGCAAAATCGGAAAATCTGCCAGGCCCATTAAAAAGCCTCCTGCGCCGGTAATGCCACCTTCTACAGCAGCGGTGTTTCTGTAAAATTTTATTTTTTCTAAAACCATTGTTTCACGCGCATAAAAGCTGGTATCTTGCAATGGTTTTGGCGTGGTGTATTTGGCTCCAAACAATACTGCTTTGATCATTTGTTTTATTACTGTGGTAATTGTATTGTGAACCTTTTCTGGGATCAGCGCGTTGATCCTGTCCTGCGTATTTTTAGACAATCTGTTAAGCAGCCCCGGTTTCTTTTGCATTTTTTGTTGCCATATGAGTAACTCTGCCTGAGTTTTTGTATGATACGCTTCCATTATATAAAGATATTATTACGATTGAAAAATAAGATTAAAAACTACAGACATTGATTTACAAAGGCTAATGCAATCGTATGTGCAAACAGCAAAGTGCTTTTATTTAAAAAAAAGAATTGAGTTTAGAGGTTGTTGCTTAATTTTAGTGGCAATATTATGCTGCAATTGCTTGTGGCTTTTTAAATATGTGGAATCTTTTACTGTAAACTATTCTATCGCTTAAATTTTTTAAACATGACACAAATTGACTGGATTATCATTATTCTTTATTTTGTATTGGTAACTTTTTATGGGTTTTGGATTTACAGAAAGAACAAGCAAAAAGAAGAAGATTCAGGTGATTTTTTTCTTGCAAAAGGCACACTTACCTGGTGGGCTATTGGCGCATCGCTTATTGCATCTAATATTTCTGCAGAACAAATGACAGGGATGAGTGGCTCTGGTTTTCAGCTGGGCCTTGCCATAGCTTCTTACGAATGGATGGCGGCAGCTACCTTAATTATTGTAGCCGTATTTTTTATGCCGGTTTACCTGAAAAACAAAATCTGGACAATGCCACAGTTTTTAAACGAACGTTATAATTCCAGGGTAGCAATGATCATGGCAGTTTTCTGGCTGTTGCTTTATATAGTGGTAAACCTGTTATCAATACTTTATTTGGGGGCTGTAGCTATTGCAGGCATTACCGGGTGGAGTTTTACTTTCTGTGTACTGGCGCTTGCGGCGCTGTCAATTCTTGTGGCGCTTGGCGGCATGAACGTGGTTGGGTACACCTCTGCCATACAGGTTTTATTCCTTGTCATAAGCGGCTTTATCGGTCTTTATATTACATTAGATCTTGTAAGTGGTGGCGAGGGAATGTTTAAAGGATTTGGCATTCTTACTAATGAGATACCTCAGCACTTTGAAATGGTGTTTGATAAAACCAATCCAAACTTTATTGACTTGCCAGGCCTTAGCGTTTTATTGGGCGGCCTGTGGATCGCGAACCTCAATTACTGGGGATGTAACCAGTACATTACACAAAGGGCGCTGGGTGCCAGTCTTCCGGTTGCCAGAAAGGGTATTCTTTTTGCGGCTTTTTTGAAAATGCTGATGCCGCTGATCATTGTGGTGCCTGGCATTGCCATTTTTTACCTCTATCAAAACGGCACATTGCCAGATATGAATAACCTGATCAATATTTCTAAAAACGGGCAAACGGTTGCTGACAGTAACAAAGCCTACCCGGCATTATTAAGCCTTTTACCATCCGGTGTAACCGGCATAACAGTTGCGGCCTTTGCAGCCACGGTAATTGCTTCACTGGCAGCTAAGGTAAACAGCATTAGCACCATTTTTACACTTGACATTTACAAAAAAGCCATGGATAAAGACGCCAGTGAAAAGAAACTTGTGTACATGGGTAAGGTTGCTATTGTAGTTTCTACTTTGATTGGTGTGGGCCTTACCATGGGTTTGGGCGATGCGCTTATGGGAGAAGGCAAGCAGGGCTTCCAGTACATACAGGAGTACACTGGGTTTGTTTCTCCGGGTATTTTTGCTATGTTCCTGCTGGGTTTCTTCTGGAAGAAAACAACGTCCAACGCAGCGCTGTTTGCAACTATTGGCGGCTTTTTATTTTCGGTACTATTAAAATTCCTGCCGGGTATAGTAGATCTTGAGCCATTATATGCAATTGGCTGGGCGGTTCCTAATGCAAGGGGTATTTATGAAATTCCTTTCCTTGACAGGATGTCGATCGTATTTATTTTAAGTGTCATCGGTATGATCATCATCAGCCTGTATGAAAACAAGAAAGGAATCAGGCCTAAAGGTCTTGAAGTGGATACTACCATGTTTAAAACCTCCACTGGTTTTGCGGTAGGATCTTTAATCATCATTGGCCTGTTGGTAGCGATTTATGCCATGTTCTGGTAGTATCCGAGAAATGGATCAAAATAATAAACCCCGGCACGTAAACAGCGTCGGGGTTATTTTTTAATATAGATTCAATAAAAGATCAGAATCAACATGTGCCTTGTATGGCGGTTTTATTGCGGTTGCATTTACTGATATAAACCTTCAGTGAAATTGCCCAGTTTTTGGTACAGTTGTATCCTTTTGGAATAATAGGCTGACCGCTCAGCGTTAGGATGATATTCAGCATCAAAGCCCTGACCCATAGCCACCATTGCCTCCTGAACAGTGGAGTACAATCCTGCCGCCGTGGCGGCAAACATTGCAGCGCCGGCGGCACAGGTTTGCTCACTTTTATGAATTTTGATGGGCATGTTCATTACATCGGCCATCATTTGCATAATGTAAGAAGATTTTTTAGCCACGCCACCCAAGCCAATAAGTCCTTTTACCGGAACGCCTTCTTCAATAAATCGGTCAACAATCATCTTAGCGCCAAAGCAGGAAGCCTCAACAAGGGCTTTAAAGATGGCGGGTGCGTTAGTACCCAAACTAATGCCGGCAATTGTACCCGTCAAAGCCTGGTTGGCATCGGGGCTGCGGCGGCCGTTCATCCAGTCAGTGGCTATTTCATCATCATCGTGCAAAGGCAGTTTTTCGGCCTCTGCAGAGAGTTCGGCAATTAATTTTTCTTCAATTTCTTTTCGAAGAGCTTCATCCTTTACAAAACGCAGGGGCCACGCCAGCAGGTTTCGAAACCAGGCGTAAAGATCTCCAAACGCGCTTTGGCCGGCTTCCATACCAATCATGCCGGGAACGATAGAACCATTAACCTGGCCGCAAATTCCTTGAATAAGGTTGTCTGCCACTTCCTGCACAGGCGCCACCAGCATATCGCAGGTAGAAGTGCCCATTACTTTACTCAGATAATAAGGTTCAATTTGTCCGCCTACGGCGCCCATGTGTGCATCTATAGCACCAATACCCACCACTACATCTTTGCTAAGACCCAGCTTTTCGGCCCATTCGGGCGAAAGGGTTCCCGCAACAATATCGGAGGTGTACGTTTCAGTGGGAAGTCTTTCTGTAAAACCGTCAAGTGCCGGATCAAGAGAAGCAAAGAAATCATTAGGTGGAAAACCGTTGAATTCTTTTGCCCATAACCCCTTATGCCCCGCAGCGCAAACGCTGCGTTTCATGTCATTAATATCAGTGCCGCCGGTTAATAAAAATGGAATCCAGTCACAATGTTCAACCCAGCTTGCCGTAGCTTGTTTTACTTTTTCATCCTGGCGAAAAACATGCAGTAACTTGGCCCAAAACCATTCACTTGAATAAATGCCACCAACGTATTGCAAATAATTGGTATCAAAAGTTTTAGCGTGTTCATTAATTTCCTCAGCTTCTTTTACGGCGGTATGGTCTTTCCATAAAATGAACATCGCATTAGGATTTTCTTCAAAACCGGGTGTTAAGGCAAGCGGCGTACCCGTTTCATCAACAGCCACAGGTGTAGAACCAGTGGTGTCAACAGAAATTCCTTTTACATTTTTAGCAATATCAGCGCCTGCTTTATTAAGACAATCTTTAACAGTAGTTTCAAGGCCTTCTAAATAATCAAGAGGGTGTTGTCTGAACTGGTTAATGGATGGATTGCAATATTTACCATCTTTCCAGCGCGGATACGCAAACACAGATGATGCAATTTCTGCGCCGTTTGCAGCATTTATTACCACGGCTCTGACTGAGTCTGATCCATAATCAACACCAATTACATAAGAATCTGCCATTGTTAATATACATTTTTTTGAGGTTAGCTAATGTACAACTATTTTGCACAAGTGTTTCTATTACAAATATTTCAACAGCTGTGTATTTGATGTGAAATTTTTATTCAACGAATTCCTTTAATTTAGTTCAAAACTATACCGTGGAATATGTCAGATGAAAAGCTACGTTTGGATAAATATCTATGGGCCATACGCCTGTTTAAAACAAGGCGCCTGGCTACTGACGCATGCAATAATAGCAAAGTAAAATACCAGGATGCCCCGGCAAAGCCGGGCAAAAACGTGCATCTGGGAGATGTGTATGATGTAAGAACAGAAGGAAGGCGCTGGAACATTAAAGTAACAGGATTGCTTAGCAATCGCTTAAAATATTCTGAGGCGATCAATTATTACACGGATTTAACCCCGCCGGAGGAACTTGAAAGGCTGCAATACCAGGCTTCAGCTTTTCATACGGGTAAGCGCATGAGCAAAATTGGCCGGCCCACTAAAAAAGATCGAAGAGACCTGGACGATTTTACAGGATAATATTTGATTGGCCCCCGGCATTAAAAATCTTCTTATGCATATTGATATCATTAGTGTTCAGCCAAATTTGTTGAAAAGCCCTTTTGAGCATAGTATAATGAAACGTGCGCGCGACAAGGGTTTGTTGACCATTGAGCTTCACCACCTGCGGAAATGGGCAGTGAATGAATATGGCCAGGTTGATGATTATCAGTACGGCGGCGGTGCGGGCATGGTAATGATGTGCGAGCCGCTTGCAAATGCTATAGAAACTTTGCAGAAACAGCATAGTTATGACGATATTATTTACCTGACACCGGATGGGGAAACGCTTACTCAGCGTATTGCTAATTCGCTGTCATTAAAAAACAACCTATTGATGATTTGCGGCCATTATAAAGGCATTGATGAGCGCATCCGGGAAAAATATGTTACCAGAGAAATTTCTATTGGAGATTATGTGCTGAGTGGCGGAGAATTGGCAGCAGCAGTGCTGGTTGACTCCATCGGAAGGCTGATACCCGGTGTGCTGGGTGATGAAACATCAGCTTTAACAGATTCTTTCCAGGATGATTTGCTGGCACCGCCAGTGTACACACGCCCCGTGGAGTGGAACGGTATGAAAGTACCCGATGTGCTCATGAGCGGCGATCATAAAAAAATTGATCAGTGGCGCTATGAACAGTCGCTGAGCAGAACTGAGAAAAGAAGGCCCGGCTTACTGAAATGATTTTTTCACAATTGTTGCAACCTGTATTTAAACCTCGTCTAACCTTTTAAAGGACTTTTATGAAGCGTTTATTTCTACCCTGTTTCTTTTTTATACTAATGGTACCAGCTTGCAAAAAAACTGCAGAGGAGGGTTTAAACTGCTCTGTTGTGGATTGTGCGAGTGTTAATCCATATTTAGTGATACAATTTTTTGGCAAATTCGGCAACCTTAATCTTATTGAAACAAATGATATAGATACTTCTCGGGTAATAGCCTGGAATCAAAACAATGATACGCTTCATAACCAGGCAAGATCTCTTAATAACATTGGTTCTCTAAAAAACAGTATGCTGTTTGCCGATTGGCCTAAACCCAATATTGCCTCTAATAAAACATTTTTGAAAATAGGCGAAAATGACCCCATTCAAATTGATTACAATTATAAATACACCGTTTTAGGTTGTTGCGGAAATGGTGTGGTAGACAAAGTTTATGTGCATGGATACTCCTTTAGCTCAATACCCTTAAACAACTGGACCACCAATATCAGGATTATCAGGATTACACTTTAACACAATCTCTTTATGCCTTAGACCATACATATCGATGAATGACACGTAAGGGCAACAAAAAAACCGGTAAGACCGGTTTTTCTGTCATTATTAAATCAATACTAACCTATGGTTGCGGGAATATTCCTGTGTCATTATGAGTAGCTCCGCTTGAATAGTTTTCGGCACGGCGGCCTAGAGTGGCTTCAACTGCGCTTGATTGAATTTCATCAGCCTGCTCTGGAGTAATTTCAGTGTTATTACTGTCAGTTTCATTTTCCAAATGATCTGATTGTTCAGAGGTTGAATCATGCCTTAAATGTTCGGCACCGTCATCATCCAGATGCTTCTGTGTGTCTTTATATTCATTGTCGTGTGCCATAGTTGTAAATTTTTAAGTAAGCGAAATTTTAAATTACATCATAAATAAAACAACAACCATGCCGTTACGGTGCTAAATTATTAAAACCGCACAAGGTAATAATACAGTAGTTCAGCTTAACTTTATTTCAAAACCATTCATAATGAATTCTTTTTCTATCAGAGGCCACATTGTAGATATTGTTAAAAAAGAAATTTTTTACGCTGAAGTAATGATTGATGCTGGAAAAATCAATTCAATAAAAGAAATAAATGAACCTGGTACAATAAAAAATTATATCCTGCCCGGATTTATAGATGCTCATGTACACATAGAAAGCAGTATGCTTACACCTTCTGAATTTGCCAGGATAGCCGTGGTGCATGGTACGGTTGCCACTGTGAGCGACCCTCATGAAATTGCGAATGTTTGCGGCATGGAAGGTGTACAGTTCATGATTGAGAATGGAAAGACAGTGCCCTTTAAATTCAATTTTGGTGCGCCCAGTTGTGTGCCTGCTACTACATTTGAAACAGCTGGCGCCGTACTTGGTGTGGAAGAAGTGGAAGCGCTACTTAAAAGTGATGATATTAAATACCTGGCTGAAATGATGAATTTCCCCGGTGTGTTGAACGGGGATTCAGATATTATGAAAAAAATAGCTGCTGCACACCGGTTGAACAAACCTGTTGACGGACATGCGCCGGGATTGCGTGATGAAGGTGCTAAAAAATATATCGATGCTGGAATCAGCACAGATCATGAATGTGTTACAAAAGAAGAAGCGATTGATAAATTGAATCACGGGATGAAGATTCTCGTTCGTGAAGGCAGCGCGGCCAAAAATTTTGAAGCCCTTATTGAACTCATGCACGAACATTATGAAAACATGATGTTTTGCAGCGACGATAAACACCCCGACAGCCTGGAGCTTGGGCATATCAATCAGTTGTGTGCAAGGGCAGTGGCCAAAGGGATAGATGTTTTTAAAGTGTTGCAGGCAGCCTGCATCAACCCTGTAAAACATTATAGTCTGGATGTGGGCTTGTTACAACATGGCGATAATGCTGATTTTATAGTTGTAAAAGATTTAGAACAATTTGAAGTGCTACAAACCTATATTAATGGTGAGTTGGTTGCTGAAAACGGAAAAACCAGGATACAATCGCAACCGTCAACGACAATTAACCGTTTCAATTGTTCTTTTAAAATGCCTGATGATTTTAAAATACCTGCTTTTGCAGATGTGAGAGAAGTGGCCGTAATTGAAGCGTTGGATGGGCAATTGATTACCAACAAACTGATGCTGCAACCTCTAATAAAGAACGGTTGCATGGAGAGTGATATTGAAAACGATATTCTTAAAATTGCAGTAATAAACCGCTACAATGAAGCACCGGTTGCCACGGCATTTATAAAGAATTTTGGTCTAAAGCAGGGTGCGCTTGCGTCAACCGTGGCTCATGACAGCCATAACATTATTGCTGTTGGTGTAAATGATGAAAGTATTTGCAAAGCAGTCAATCTTGTTATCAATGCAAAAGGCGGTATTGCAGCAGTTTCCAATCAGCAGGAAAAAATGATTGCGCTACCCATTGCAGGCATTATGACGAATGAAGATGGTTATAAGGTTTCGGCAGCATATACCGCCCTTGATGAGATGGCTAAAAAAGAATTGGGGAGTACCCTCACATCGCCTTTTATGACATTATCATTTATGGCGTTGCTGGTAATTCCCCAGTTAAAATTGAGTGATAAGGGTTTATTTGACGGAGCTAAATTCAGTTTTGTGTAAGCCTAAATTATTCAGCCTCTTTATCAACCTTGCCGGAGTTTTCGTCAATCACTTCTTTTGAAGCCTGCATTACTGATGATACGGGTCCTTCCATTTCTTCCTGCGGATCGGTAGTGTGCAAAGTTTCCGGATCGGGCTTTATGGTTGGAACATTATTTTCTTCTTTTGATTTCCTGATGTGTTCATTATCATTGTTCATAATTGAAAATTAAATAGTTAGAGATATGTATGATCAACATCAAATTTGCTGCCAATTTAAGTTTACGTTGTTCACCGCCCCAACCCTGCTATTTACCGATAAATTAAGTATTTATACATTTATTGCTTTGTGTGCCTTAAATTAGGGTGCTATTTTCACTTAAAATTTAATAAAAATGAGCGAAAATCAATTTAAAACAGAAGGATATAACACAATGGATAAACTGAATACTCCTGCGCCGCCTCCGCCGCCACACTATAACCCTCCGCCATCTAACAGCCATATTTGGATTGGGGCTTTTTTATTGTTGATTGGCGCTGTATTTCTGTTAAAAAGATTGGGTATTGAACTTCCCGACTTTCTGATTTCCTGGCAAATGATATTAATTGCCATAGGTATTTTCGTGGGGGTGCGCAAAGATTTTCAGGGTGCGTCGTGGCTGGTATTGATCCTGATCGGGTCATTATTCTTAATTAATGAGTTTTTTGTTTTTGGAGAATTACGCCGTTTTATTTTGCCAATAATTCTGATCGGTTCAGGTCTGTTCTTCATTTTTCGCCCTAAAAAAACATACAATTTTGTAGCTTACGATGCGCAGGGCGATCCTGCTGATATACCTTTGACAAAAGGCGTTCAACCCACCAGTGAAGATTATTTAGATGCCACGTCTATCTTTGGAGGAACGAAGAAAAAAGTATTTAGCAAGGCATTTAAGGGCGGAGAAATGGTAAATATTTTTGGAGGAAGTGAGATTGATCTTACGCAAGCTGATATTAACGGAACCGCCGTGCTGGACGTAACCACTCTTTTTGGCGGAGCAACATTATTAGTACCTTCTAACTGGAATGTGGTGAGTAATGCTGTGGCCGTGCTTGGAGAGGTGAAGGATAAGCGCGTAATGACCAATATTCCTGAAAACAGCAATAAAACCCTTCTAATAAAAGGCACAGTTATTTTTGGT
The DNA here is from genome assembly GCA_023423285.1 of Bacteroidota bacterium. Taxonomy (GTDB): domain Bacteria; phylum Bacteroidota; class Bacteroidia; order Chitinophagales; family Chitinophagaceae; genus Niabella. The sequence goes on along the minus strand of JAFAFV010000042.1, from coordinate 9,682 downwards.
GGCGTTGATGTAAAAAGTTTTTAAGCCACTTCACGCAGTGTTTTCACCAAACAATTTAATTACATGAGCCAAAGTACAGCACGATTCTTTGTGTTAAACAAAGCAGCTTTTATAAAAAAAGAAGCCTTACAGGTTGGTGTTGCCCGGCTTTTAAACCAAACCAGTTAACAAATGGCATCTTCTCCGCTATCTGCCCGTCGTTTTTTATTATCCCTGGGCGGCGGCTGGCTGCTATTTGTAGTAGCGCAGTTTTTATTGCTCAACAATTTAAATTTTCCCTACCAGGTTTCTATTATAGATAGCCTCATCAGCAATACTCTTTTACTGCTCGCGGCTTTCCTGGTATTAAATGTTACAAAATACTATTTACCCACTACCGGTTATCAGTACCTCAGCGTCATCGGCGCATGCGCGGTGGTGTGCGGCTTGTGGTTATGGGTAACCAATAGCTTTTTAAAAATTTTCTTTGGCCAGTCACAGGTTTACCTTGCTTTTTTAAGCAATTCGCTCATAGTGCGTTATAGTATTACTTTTTTAATGCTGGTGATCGTAACCATTACTTCTGTGCTGTGGTACAATTGGGTAGAACAAAAAAAGATTGATAAGCGCAAGACAGATGCTGAGCGGCTTTCGAAAGAAGCAGAATTGTTTAAACTGCGCCACCAGTTGCAGCCCCATTTTTTATTCAATAGTTTAAATTCCATCAATGCGCTGATCGGCATTGACCCGCAACAGGCCCGCAAAATGGTATTGCAGTTATCTGATTTTTTACGCGGCACGTTAAAAAAAGAAGAATCGCAAATGGTCACTTTGGAAGAAGAAGTGAATTACCTGAACCTTTACCTGGAAATTGAAAAAGTACGTTTTGGTAACAGGCTTTTAACTGAAATTGTTTTACCCGATGCCTGTAGGCAAATGCTCATCCCGGCTTTATTGCTGCAGCCCGTGGTGGAAAATGCAATTAAGTTTGGGTTGTATGATACCACCGGCGAAACAGTCATAAAGATCCATTGCGAAAAGCAGGGTAATGAATTGAATGTGCTGGTGAGCAATCCTCATGATCCTGATACTTCATTGCCCATGAAAGGAACAGGTTTTGGACTTTCATCCATCAAAAGAAGATTATATTTACTATTTGCAAGAAACGATTTATTGACGACTGCCAGCAAAGGCACCACCTTTGAAACAAGAATAAAAATACCGCAATAACTTTGTTTCAAAATAACAATCGCGGCCAAAAAACCTAAGACCAAAATTTTTAAAAGATGAAAAAAGTTGTAATTATTGATGACGAGTTCTTAGCCCGAAGCATGGTAAAAGAATACCTGCAAAAGCATTCGCAGTTTGAAGTGGTGGCCGAGTGTGGCGATGGTTTTGAAGGATTGAAAGCCATACAGGAGCATGAGCCCGACCTGATTTTTTTAGATATTCAAATGCCTAAGATCAGCGGTTTTGAAATGCTGGAACTGGTTGACGACCCGCCTGCGGTAATATTTGCCACCGCTTTTGACGAGTATGCTATCAAAGCTTTTGACGCGCACGCAATAGATTACCTGCTTAAACCTTTTGACCAGGAAAGGTTTGACAGGGCAATTAGCAAGTTTTTAGCACAACACAAAAGCGATAGCAGTGCTACGCAAGACCTGCTGAATGATGCACAACTACCAAATATCAATACGCGCATTGTTGTAAAGAACGGTTCTAAAATAAAAATCATTCCCGTGCAGGAAGTACTTTACCTTGAGGCCGCAGATGACTTTGTAAAAATATTTACCAAAGAAGGTTATTATCTTAAAAACAAAACTATGGCCTTCTTCGAATCTTTTTTACCGAGAGATATGTTTGTGCGCAGCCATCGCTCATTTATTGTAAATATTGCTGAAATTACCCGTATTGATCCTTATGAAAAGGACGGCCATGTGGCGATTTTAAAAAATGGTGCTAAAATAAACGTGAGCCGAAATGGTTATGGAAAATTAAGAGAAGTGTTGGGGTTGTAAAATCCTGTTTCTGGTCACTGGTTACCAGTTGCCGGTGGTTGCAGCGTTACAAACGCTACTCATTACAGTGTACAATCCTGTTCAACCTGTCAACCTATCAACAAATAACCTAAACCTATCTTACTTCCTGCATATCCACCAGTTTTTTATAAAAACCGCTTTGGCTCATTAGTTCGGCATGATTGCCGCGCTCCACGATCTTTCCTTTTTGTAACACAATAATTTCATCTGCATGGCGAATGGTGCTAAGGCGGTGCGCAATCACAATGCTGGTACGGTTTTGCATCATGTTGTTGATGGCATCCTGCACCAATCTTTCACTTTCAGTATCGAGTGATGATGTAGCTTCATCCAAAATCAGTATGGGTGGGTTTTTTAAAACCGCGCGCGCAATAGTAAGCCGCTGCTTTTCGCCGCCGCTCAGTTTGCTGCCTCGGTCTCCTATGTTGGTGTTATAACCATTTTCTTTTTGTATAATAAAATGATGCGCGTTGGCAATTTTTGCCGCTTCTGTTACTTCCTCAATCGTAGCATCTTTATGCCCCAGCGCAATATTGTTGGCAATGCTGTCATTAAACAAAATGGGTTCCTGCGTTACAATGCTCATGAGGCTTCTTACAGACTGCAGCGAGTAATCTTTAATATTCACACCATCAATCAACACTTCGCCGCCGGTTACATCATGAAAGCGCGGCACAAGGTCTGCGAGTGTGGATTTTCCTGCACCTGATGAGCCCACCAGCGCGATGGTTCTACCTTTTTCAATCACAAGGTTGATATTGTCAAGTATCACCGCATCTTCATAAGCAAATCGCACGTTTTTAAATTCAATTCTGTTTGTAAAGCTTTCCAGTTTTTTGCCATTGGGGTTATCTTCTACAGTAATAGGTGTGTTCAGCACTTCTTCAATTCTTGTTATGGCGGCAGAGCCTTTGTTCAGGTTGCTAAAGGAAGTACTTAGCGCCTTGGCAGGGTTGATGATGTTGTAAAAAACAGCCAGGAACGTAAGAAAGGTAGAAGCATCCAGATCAAGTTCACGGCCTATGATCAGTTTTCCGCCAAACCACAATATGCCTACAAACACCATCACGCCCAAAAACTCACTCATGGGTGAAGCCAGATCTCGCCGGCGGGTAATTTTATTTCTTGCAGAAAGCAATTCATTATTTAAAGCGTTAAAACGATTGCTGATGATTTTTTCCACGTTAAAAGCTTTGATCACCCTTAAGCCGTTCAGTGTTTCATCTAAAACAGACAGGGTTTCGCCGTGCTTGATGGCTGCTTCGCTGGATGTTTTTTTGAGCGCTTTGGAAATACGGCCCAATATAAAACCCACTACGGGAATGCTGATTAAAATACCCACGGTAAGCTGCGGACTTAGATAAAACAAAAAACCCAGCGTGAGTAAAATAGTCAGCGGATCTCTTATCCAGCCTTCCAGCGCACCCACCATAGAGGTTTCTACTTCATTTACGTCGTTGGTAACGCGGCTGATGAGGTCGCCTTTGCGTTTTTCAGTAAAATAACCAATGGGCAGGCGCAATATTTTTTCATAAATATCAGAGCGCATAATGGTTACAATCGAGTTCTTCAGCGGGTTTAAAATATAGATGGAAAGGTATAAAAAAAGGTTTTTTAAAAAAATGATCACGATAAGCGCCAGGCAAATAAAAGTGAGCATTTCCAGTTTGTTCATATTAGCAATAAGGCCTGCCAGCGACTGCTGCGCGTTTTGTACAATTTCCACGCTGCTGGGCTTTCCAAAGCTTAACGGCTGATCTAAAAAAATCAGGTCGAAAAAAGGCTTAAGCATACCAAAACTCAACAGCGCGAACACTATTGAAAGAACAGTGAATAAAAAGTAGAGTGCGATTTTGCCTTTGTAAGGTTTTAAATAGCGAAAAACCCTTGAATATTTCTTCATCGTGGAATGATAAGTACCTAAACCTGCAAAAATAGGCTATTTTTACAGCTCAAAATAAAGAGAAGATTATGCAGGAGAGTAAACGACAGAAGCAGGTGGCAGCATTGCTGAACGAAGAGATCAACACGATCTTTCAAAAGCTGGGTTTGAGTATGATCAATGGCGGAATGGTTTCTATATCCGGTGTAAAAATTACTCCAGATTTGCTGGAAGCAAGATTTTATCTCAGCTTTTTTCAGGTAGATGATACCGATGCGGCTTTGAAAAAAATTGAAGACCGGCATCATGACATAAAAAAAGAACTGGCTTCATCGGTTAGGCACCAGTTGCGCAACATACCAGTACTCAAATTTTTTCCTGACAATACCCTTGACCATGTTTTTAGGATGGAAAAGTTGTTTAAACAAATTAACGAAGACAAAGAAAAAGGGCAGTAACAAACCAGTAGCGTATGCATCTTTTATTCGCCTGGCGATACTTCAAGGCTAAAAAGTCTACCAACGTTATCAACATCATCTCTTGGGTATGCGTTACTGCCATTATTGTTGGCACGGCTGCCCTTATTTTGGTGTTAAGTGTTTTTAATGGCTTTGAAGGACTTGTAAAATCATTATATTCTTCTTTTTACCCCGATATAAGAATTGGAGCTAAAAACGGCAAAGTAGTTACCATAAGTGCAGAGCAACTACAAAAACTCAGGCAGGTAAACGGCATCAGAAATTTTTCGCTTGTGGTTGAAGAAAAGGGCATTTTGCAGGTAGATGAAAACCAGTCGCTGGTACATGTAAAAGGCGTGGATGATGCGTACAAAACTACCACCGGCGTGGCCAGGCATATTGATGACGGAGTTTACGATATAGGTACTGCCACACAACCCAAACTAATACTTGGCGCAGGTATAGAGGGTGCATTGGGCATCAGGGCGGCTCACAGCAGTTTTCCGCTTACCATACATATACCGCGCCGCAGCGGCAGTGAGCAAATTGATCCTTTGCGCGATATTGCCAGCGATACGATTCATACATCTGCCGCGTTTATGATTCAGCAAGACTTTGATAATAAATACGCCATTACCAGCATTGGCTTTTTAAAAGATGCCATGCAGTTAAATGCTGATGAATTTACGGCGGTGGAAATTGCTGTTAATGATCCGTCAAAAACTGATGCTGTTAAAAGAGAGGTGCAGCAACTTTTTGGCAATGCTTACCTGATCCAAAACCGGTATGAACAAAATCAAAGCCTTTATTCGGTTATGAATATGGAGCGATGGATATTTTACGCCATCCTTAGCCTGATACTTGTGGTAGCTGCTTTTAACATGGTGGGCGCGCTTACCATGCTGGTGTTGGAAAAACAAAAAGACATCAGCATTTTAAATGCTCTGGGCGCCGACCGCAGCTTTATTTTAAAGGTGTTTTTGCACGAAGGGTTTTTGCTGGCTATTATCGGCGGTATTTTAGGAATGCTCATCGCGTTAGTTATGGTTATCATTCAGCAGCAGTTTCATGTCATTCCGCTAACGGGTGGCTCTTTTCTTATAGATTATTTTCCGGTTGAGCTCAGGCTTACCGATTTTATATTAGTAGCCCTTACCGTGGTTGTAATTGCTTTTGTAGCCTCATTCGTTCCGGCATATAAAGCTTCAAAACAAACTTTTTCACTGCGTACTGAGTAAGTGCCAGTTGAAGTTTCAACCTTCTTTTCCCTGTGGTATTTACTTATTTTTACAGTTTAAATACATGTGATGATCAAGTTGATTGTAACTGACCTTGACGGTTCTTTATTAACTGATGATAAAGAAATTTCAGAAGATTTTTGGCAGGTGGAAGAAAGGCTGCACAAAAACGGCGTTACGTTTGCCGTGGCAAGCGGCAGGCCACTGCACAATATAGCCATGGAATTTAAGGCGATAAAAGATAGAACTTATTTTATAAGCGATAACGGCGCCTATATTGTTTACCGCGATGAGGAGTTGCTAATAAAACCACTGAATAAAAATATTGTAAACGAATTTATAGCTGTAACGCGTGGGCTTGATAATGCCTTTCCCGTGCTTTGCGGCAAGCAAATAGCATTTTTGGAAGATTGTGATGATGAACTGCTGAAAGTGGCCACCCAATATTACCAGGAGTATGAAATTGTAAAAAATCTGGAAGACATCAGTGCGCCTGTTTTAAAAATTTCAATATGCGATTTTAAAGACCCGTATACTAACAGCTACCCACATTTTAAACAATATGAAAATGATTATAAAGTGGCTGTGGCTGGTACACGCTGGCTTGACATAACTGCCTTTGATGCTGATAAAGGCAATGCCGTAAAATTGCTTCAGCAGCGGTTAGGCATCCGTTATGACGAAACCATGGTTTTTGGCGATTATCTGAACGACCTGCAGCTAATGAAAGCAGGGAAGTATAGCTATGCGATGAAGAATGCGCAGCCTGAAATTATTGAAGCAGCAAATTTTATTACGAAGCACACTAATAATGAAGATGGAGTGGTAAAAACGATTATAGAATACTTGCCTAAAATAGAAAACGCTGTTTAAAAACAGCGCATATCATTTTTTTAGATGTTTTGTTATCTTCTGTGCCTGAGAGAAGGTTCTATTTCATCAGTCCATTTTTTATATTGTTCGGCAGTGAGTGTTTTCTTCAGGCTTTTTTCCCGGTTTTCAATAATCTTTTCATTTTGTTTTCGCACGCTTTGATATTCTTGCCTCACAAGCCCCTGCGCCATGCCAGTAGCCGGCCCCTGAATATTATCTCTTAATTTGTCCTGCGCTGAGTAAAAATCTGTAAATATTTCGGTAACGGTTTCAGTGGTAGCTTTATCAAGTTTCATGCTTTCAAATTTGCTCATTACAGTTTCTACCCTGCTTTCTACACTTCTTTTAGATTGCGCGTAAAGTGCTCCGCTAAATAATAAGAATAAAAATGCTAATAGTACCGCCTTGGTTTTCATGTAACAACTTTATTATAAGAGGCAAATTTGCCGAAAAAGTTGCAAATATCCGTTATTTCTTATCTCTATCAGAATTCTTAACGCCGCCACGTCCCATCCGGGTAATGATACGCTTCATCAATGAGTCATAGGCAGGCTGCTGCCCGGGGGTGCAAATTTTTCTGGTGGCCTTAAAATGCTGAAAGGAATTGAGTTCAATTTGTTTTTGCAGGTTTGCAATGGAATCAGCCTTAGCGGTGATCACTGAGTCAGGCGTATTTTCTTCTCTGGTAAGTCTGAACAAATTCAGTTTCACCTTTTTCAGCTCTTCCATTTGCTGCTTGGCCGTGGCCCAGTGGGTAGCTTTTAATTCTTTAAACTGCGCCACCTGCTGTTCGTTAAAGCCAACCTCTTTTTGTAATACGTTTTCAAACCCAGACCTGCTTTTTTCGTGACTATTACTTTTTTTATTCATCATAAAATAAGCCAGCACGGCAATATTGGTTACCAGCAAAAGCACTATAATAGCAATAAGGGTTCTGTATTTTGATTGGGGATTGTTCATGATCTACTCACTTGCTTCTAAATAATTTACAGCCAGCACAAGGTTGTCGTTTTGTAAAAATTCCTCCGAAACAGATGGTGCGTTGTTGGTAACAGATTCGCTATCTGATTTTTCAGTATTTATAACAAAAAAAACATTGGTAGCAATGATTGCTGCCAGGCAGGTAAAAGCCACCACAGGCCTGGCTATAAAAGCTACCGTTCGGCCCCAAACGCTTTTTACATCATCTTCCTGTAAGCGAGCCAAAACGCGGGTGTGCATAAATGGCCTGGCTTCAGCCCGGGTTATGCCATCAAGGCTGCCGAGGATTTCATCAATGTTGTGTTCAGACCTTTTCATCATTTGGTAATTTGACGTTTTTTTTTAAATTTTCCTTCAAATGTTTTAGAAATCGCTTTCAAGTATTTTCCTCAAATTGTTTTTGGCTCTGTGCAGCAGCGATTCAATCGAAGAGACAGAAACTTGCAGCACTTGGCTTACCTCCTGGTAGCTTAAACCTTCAACTTTATTTAGTAAAAACGCAATGCGTTGGTTTTCAGGAAGTTCATCTATCGCTTTAAATAGTTTGGCTGCATTTTCTTTTTTATCGAGCGCCACACCCGGGTGGTTAAAATCTGGCGGATTAATGATGATCTCACTATCCTCACCAAAAATACTTTTTACAAAGCCAAACCGCTTTTTTCGTTTCTTTTTACGTTCATGGTCAAGACTTTTGGTGGTGGCTATGCGATAAATCCAGGTAGAAAGTTTTGATTCGCCCTTAAAAGATTTGATGGACTGGTACACTTGTACAAATACTTCCTGTGCAATGTCTTCAGCATCCTCTTCGCTTTTTACAATTGCAAGGCAGGTGTTATACACCATATTTTGGTATTCATCCACAATTGTTTTAAACGCTAGGTCTTTGCCTTCCTTCAGTTCCTGTATTAAAAAATCCTCATTTAACACGGTATCAAAAGTAAATGAACTATAGCAAAGAAATTATTTTACAAAATTTTATTTTAAAGACAGTTATGCTGTTGTGATTTTATTAGACGGCATTTGCTTTAGAGCATAAGTTCTTTTAAAACAGGCAGGGTTTTTAGTTTGCCAAAACCCTGTATGTGTAATGCGTAATAGTTTTCCAGCGCTTCTAATATTTTTCGGCGGGTTTCAGCAGTAGCACGTATTTCGGCCAGTTCAGCAGGTTGTTGGGCCTGCAAAATTTCGGCCAGCAGCAGGGCAGGCTTTTGTTGCAGGTAATAATTATGCAGTGGCGGTTGGTCGGTAAACAAGCCTTCCTCCATGTCAAAAACCAGTTGCGAATTTTGAAGCACTTCGGGGTAGGTGCTGCGCGGATAAAATCCAAAGAAATTAGATAATTGCACGGTAAAAAATACCGGGAAATTAGCCATCACCTCATCTGGGCAGGCGTTGAGGTGAATAAGGCTGTCTTCCATAAAATCAAAAAGGTTTTGGTTGCTTTCAGGTTCTTTCAGGCATTTGCTTAAAAGTTCCACCATGTATTGCGCCACCCCGTTTTTAATAACATGGCTAAAAAGATTGCTGTTGATGACGGCGGGCTGGTATTCTTTAATGCGGTTGATCTGTTTAAAGCTGTTGTGGTACACTTCCATGTCAAGCAGTGTGGCAGGCTGAAAAAATGCAGCTTTGTTGCTGCCATTTTTTGAAGAAGTTCTGATGCCATTGATCATATAAGATTGCAGTCCAAAAACACTGGTGTACACAGATACCACAAGGCTGGTTTCGCCATATTTTATGCTGCGCAAAACAATACCGCGGGTTTTATGTGTTTTGTCTGCCATGTTTACGATGCAAGGTAAAATCAAAAAACCAACCGTTGCACAAAATATTAATTGAAGTTAAAAAAGATAGTTTTCGTTTCTTTGCACACTTTCTCAATTAATTAAAGCTGGGCATAATGTGGCGTCAACTCGGTAAATTCATTCTTAAATATAAGTTCCTTTTTTTAGTTACACTTGGCATTGCAACCGCAGTTTTTGGGTATTGGGGCAGCAAGGTTACGCTTGGGTACGAATTTACCAAAGCCATACCCACTAATCACCCTGTAAACATTGCTTACAAAGCATTTAAGAAGAAATACGGTGAAGATGGAAACCTGCTGGTAGTGGGTGTGCAAACCGATAGCTTGTTTACAGCGGCACTATTTAACGATTATGCAGCGCTGCAGCGATCACTTCGTAAAGCCTATGGTGTGCAAGACGTCATCAGTATGCCCAACTCGATCAA
>JAFAFV010000029.1 GCA_023423285.1 Bacteroidota bacterium | reverse complement strand
CCCGTGTACGCGGGAATGATAAAAAACCTTGATGACAATATGGGACGCATTACCTCGGTGCTTAACAGTCTTAATATTGCTCAAAACACAATATTGATCTTTACAAGCGATAACGGTGGATTGATCGCTCAAAATCCTTCAAGGGTTGTAACTTCAAACATTCCTTTACGCGCGGGTAAAGGCAGCGCCTATGAAGGTGGTGTAAGAGTACCCGCAATTGTTACATGGCCGGGAAAAATTAAGTCTGGTACCGTAAATTGTTCCCCAATTATGGGTATTGATTTCTTTCCTACCATAGCTAATATTATTGATCCAAAAGCAATACTGCCAGCAAATATTGATGGTGTTAACCTGCTTCCCAGTCTTTTAAATCATAAAGAAGTAAAGCGTGATGCTTTGTTTTGGCATTATCCGCATTATCATCCAGGCGGTTCTACAACTTACAGCGCTGTAAGGCGGAATAACTGGAAACTGATCTATTTTTATGAAACTGGTAAAAAGGAATTGTACAACCTTTCAACAGACCTAAGTGAGAAGAATGATTTGAGTCTTTCCAATCCGCAGTTAACAGAAAGGCTTTATCAGGAAATGGTTCAATGGAAAAAGAGTGTGAACGCGCAGGATCCGGTACCCAATCCAAAATATAACGCCAATCAAATAAATGATTGAAAGTAAAACGAATCAATTTAAACCTTATAGACGTATGCTTAATTTTCTAACTGCAATTATCATTTTAGTAGCTTTATCAGGTTGCTCAACTCAGCAAAAAGGAATTAAAGATTCAGTTTCAAAACCTAACATCATCATCATTTACACCGATGACTTAGGCTTCGGCGATATCAGCGCCAACGGCGCTACAAAAATTCAAACCCCCGGTATAGATCATATCGCCAAAGAAGGGCTGAGGTTTACCAGCGCATATGCCACTTCGGCTACCTGCACGCCTTCAAGGTTTTCTTTATTAACTGGTCAATATGCCTGGAGGCGACAGGGCACAGGCATTGCTCCCGGCGATGCATCTCTTATTATTCCTACTAGTATGGCTACTATGCCTGCCATGCTACAGCGCGCTGGCTATAAGACCGGTGTAGTGGGGAAATGGCACCTGGGTTTGGGCGCTCCTGGTAAACTCAACTGGAATGAAGACATCAAACCCGGCCCGCTTGAAATTGGTTTTGACTATTCCTTTATTATGCCGGCAACCGGAGACCGTGTGCCTTGCGTGTACATGGAAAATAGTAGGGTGGTGGGGCTTACGCCGGCTGACCCGCTTTATGTGAATTATCAAAATAAAATTGGCAACGAACCTACCGGCGCGGAAAACCCTGAACTACTAAAAATGAACTATTCGCACGGGCACAACAATACCATAGTGAACGGGGTAAGCCGCATCGGATGGATGACAGGCGGTAAAAGCGCCTGGTGGATTGATGAAGACATGGCAGATGTGTTTACGGGCAGGGCGCTGGCATTTATAGAAAAAAATAAAAATCAGCCTTTCTTTTTATACCTGGCTACGCACGATATTCATGTGCCGCGTTTACCCAACGCAAGATTTTCAGGCAAAAGCGGTATGGGCCCGCGTGGCGATGCAATATTACAATTGGACTGGACAGTGAGTTCCGTTACACAAAAACTGAAAGAACTGGGTATTGTTGAAAATACCTTACTCATTTTTACGAGCGATAATGGCCCGGTGATTAACGATGGTTATGAAGATGATGCAGTTGAAAAACTGGGATTGCACCAACCGGGTGGGCCGTACAGGGGTGGGAAATACAGCGCTTATGAAGCCGGAACCCGTGTGCCATTTTTGGTAATGTGGCCTGCAGCAATCCGTAAAGGTGTAACTTCTGCGGCCGACTTTAGCCAGGTAGATTTGTTTGCAAGTTTTGCAGCACTTACCGGCCAGGCTTTGCAACCCGGCGATGCTGCAGATAGCTATAACCGAATAGAAGCATTGCTGGGAAGATCTGTTAAAAACCGTGATTTTATTGTGCAGCAATCGGTCAACAACACGTTGTCTGTTATAAATAATGGTTGGAAATATATACCGCCCGGCAAGGGGTTAAAGGTGAGTAAAAACACAAATATTGAATTGGGTAATGATACTGAACCCCGGTTGTATCATCTTACAACCGATCCCGGTGAACGAAAAAATCTGGCGACCACTCATCCTGATAAGGTGAAAGAGCTGGCAGTATTGCTGGAAAAAATAAAGACGCAGTAAAATAGTTTTCAGTCATTTAATATTTCATTCTTTTTCCTCAGATCCTCAAAACCTGACTTCTTTATTAATATCAAGGTCTTTATGGCAACTGTTGCAGCGCCTTACCAAAACACTGTAACCTTCCAGTGCAGCCGCAGTGTCTTTTTTCTTAAGCGCTTTGCGAAGATCGTTTACAGGCTTTTTCATTTTGAGATCGTAATACTCCGAAAAAGGTTTATCAAGTTTATGATGTTGGGGGAAAGTAATGTTTAACACCTGCAATATGCTATCCATTCCTTCAAACAGCCAAACTGCATCTTCCAGCTTTCCGGCTTTTATATGATCGCCCATATTCTCCTGGTAAATTTTCAGATCAAGCATACTTTGCCCCATATCCTTCATCGAAGGCCTGTTTTCGGAAGTATGACAGGCGGTTGCTATTATTATTACCGCAGCAATTGATGCGATCGTTGTTTTGTTGATGTACATATGGGTAAAGGTGCAATATCTTTCAGTTACAGGTAAAGCTGATTTTCACTTTTGCATATTTATTATTTCACTTCTGCGAATGTAAACATCCATTTTACCGGGTTCTGCCAGTCTTTGCCTTTAAAAGTTGTTATGGGAACTTTTACCCAAACTTCGTTCCAGCCTTTCTGTAAAGCAATAGGCGTGGGTACACGGTAGGCATAATCTTCATCAGATAAAGGAATTTCTGAATGGCCTTTTTCACCTCCGCGTTGCCATGCCGGTGGCTGTATCAGTTTTTTATTGACCCATATTTTACCGTTATTGATATTCCATTTTCCAACCGGTGGTGCATCGGTTGCGGGTGAGCGGGATATGTTGTTGAAGCTGATCCAGAACTGGCCGGTGCGTTCTTCATCGCTCCATATTTTAGTGCGGGCATAAACAGTGGAGTTCTCGCGCGGATTATCAAAGAGCCCGTTAATCTGCGGATGCCAGAAATGCTTTAATATAACTGTGCCTCCATAAGCTTTCATTAGCGGCTTGCTGCTGTAAGCAGCCATGTTGTTTTCAATCGGGAAGACTTCATCAGCATTTCCTTTGTTATCAAAAGGTCCAAACAATTCCCACTCAATATCTGCCTGTTGTGTGTATGTGAAATAATGATCTTTAAAAAAACGCTTTTTTACAGAAAGCAAACGGTTTTCAAAGTCAGTAAATTCATTTTTCAATGCAGGCGCTGCAGGAATGTTAGAAATAAAGCCTTCGATGCCGCCGCCCCGCCACGTGCGCTCGGCAAAAGCAAGCATGGCAGGATATACAGCGTTTGCAATAATGGCGTCTTCAGGCCTGGCAATCCTACGGTCAGGCCACAAACAAATCGTTGCACCAATGTTCACATCATCGCCGGTTGTAACGCTGTTGTATTGTCTGAAATAAAAGGCCACCACGCTTTCCAATGGGTCAAGGTGGTTCAAATACGTATGCCTTGAGTCAACCCGTCGGGCGTATTTTGATTCTGCTTTCTCGCCCGCGTCGCCAAACCATAAGTTTCTTACAATGGTCGTATCTTTAATTTCTCCCGGCCACCAGGCCACAATCTGTTTATTCAGCGATTTGACATAACTGACCATTTCAGGAACAAACGAAGGCATCGTGATCTTTACTTCATCGGCACCCAGGTGCAGGTATTTGATATCGTAAGTGTCTGTAAATTCTTTTATCAGTTGCTTAACAGCAACAAGCCCTTTTTCTGTTTGCATTCCAAAACCCATCGCTCTTGTAAAAGCATCGCTGTGGCCGGGCATGTCAATTTCCGGCACAAATTCAATAAACCTGTCTTTGCAATACTGAATCAGGTCTTTCAATTCTGCTTCGGTGTAAAACATGCCTTTGTTGCGGGTCATATGATCGGGCGCATTAAGCTGCGGGAATAATTTTGATTCAAAACGCCAGGCCACATGTTCTGTTGCATGAAAATGAAAAACGTTCAGTTTTGTTAGCGCCATGGCATCAATCTGCTGTTTCAGCAAATGCGGCGGCTGATAATTTCTGCCCACATCTACCATATAGCCGCGCCATTTGTAAGCCGGCTCATCTTCTATACGGCAATAGGGCACTGAATTGTTGCTGATGAGTTGACGCAAAGTTTGCAGACCATTAAAAATACCGTGTGGTTCGTTGGCAGTAACGGTAATGCCTTCGCGATTGACTACAAGCTGGTAGGCCTCTGCCCGGTTTTTGGAAAAAGGGGTTTGCTTTATTACAAGCCGTATGCTTTTTGGTCTGTTTGTATTTGCGTCAATTTTATAATCAAAACCCAGCTCGGCAAGCACGTCAACATATTGCGAAGCCACGGCTTGTAACGCATTTAAAGAAATAGCAATAGAACCGTTTTTTGGAATTTTGAAACTTCTTTTTTGCCAGTGCGCATTTACAGGTTTTGGAACAAGGCTTGGTTGTGCAATAGCGTAGCTCGCGTGTAACAGCATGGATGCCAGCAGTAAAATAATAGCAGGCAGACTTCTCATGTGGATAGATTGAAGGATTATCGGATGCTTCTGAACAAGCGGTTCCACCGCACACCGTTCTCGGCACTGAACCAGATCATGGAAGCTTTACCAACGATATGCGTTTCAGGTACAAAGCCCCAAAAGCGACTGTCCTGCGACTGGTGGCGATTGTCGCCCATCATCCAGTAATAATCGTATTTAA
>JAFAFV010000249.1 GCA_023423285.1 Bacteroidota bacterium | reverse complement strand
TGGCCACCACACAGGTAAGTGAAATTTACCACGAAGGTTATAAAGCCAAGCGCATGGAAGTTGGTTTTGTGGTGGGCGCTGCCCCAATAGGCTGGGTAAAACGTGAGCAACCTAAAGATGGCGATATTGTAATCATCTTAGGGGGCGCAACCGGCAGGGATGGCGTAGGCGGTGCCACAGGCTCCAGTAAAGAGCAGGACGAAAGCAGCATCCATACCATGAGCTCTGAAGTACAGAAAGGCAATGCCGTTGAAGAACGCAAGATTCAGCGGTTATTTCGCAATCCTGAGGTAACCACGATGATCAAAAAGTCGAATGATTTTGGCGCCGGCGGCGTATCCGTAGCCATTGGCGAAATTGCTCCAAGCATTGAAGTCAATCTTGATATGCTTCCTTTAAAGTATGAAGGTCTGAATGGTACCGAACTTGCAATTTCTGAAAGCCAGGAGCGCATGGCAGTAGTGATTGCAGCGGCTGATAAAGAAAAATTCATAGCAGCATGCAATGCCGAAAATATTGTAGCTGTTGAAGTAGCTAAAGTTACTGACAGCGGCCGGATGCAAATGTTCTGGCGCGGTAATAAAATAGTAGACCTGAGCCGTGAATTTCTTGACACCAACGGCTGCCCAAAAACCCAAACAGCCACGGTAACGCATTTGCAGGAAATAACAAATGAAACAGCACCATTTACCAAAAACAATCTTTTAAAATTGCTGGCTGACAAAAACGTAGCTGACAAAAAAGGTTTGATAGAAATGTTTGACAGTACAGTGGGTTGTTCAACTGTGGCAATGCCTTTAGGAGGTAAATACCAGATCACTGAAATGGAAGGCAGTGTGCAAACCCTGCCCGTACTTGAAGCCGTGGATATTGAAACCGTATCCCTGGCAAGCTGGGGCTTTGATGCAGACCTCAGCAGCGATAACTGTATGATTGGTGCCGCAAACGCTGTAGTAGAAAGTGTAACAAAGATTGTGGCTATGGGTGGCAAATTCCAGAACATTCGCCTGAGCTTTCAGGAGTATTTTGAAAGGCTGGGCAATCAACCTGAAAAATGGGGTAAACCATTGGCATCGCTGCTAGGCGCTTATGATGCGCAAATGAATTTTGAATTGGCAGCCATTGGCGGTAAAGACAGCATGAGCGGAACTTTTGGTGATATTCATGTGCCGCCAACACTCATTTCTTTTGCATGCGCCAACGGCGAAAAAACAAATATTATTTCTCCGGAGTTTAAAACGGTGGGCAATCATCTTTATCTTTTTGAACACCAGCCGCAGCAAAATGGCATGCCTGATTACAACGCCTTAAAACAAGTTTTTGATTATGTGCATGAGCAAATAAAAGCCGGCAACATTGTTTCAGCAAAAACAGTTAAAGAAGGTGGTGTAGCTGTGGCACTGGCTAAGATGAGCTTTGGCAACAGGCTTGGCTGCCAGGTACAATATGAAGGCGAGCCATTAAAAAAATTTATCGGCAGCATGATTGTGGAAAGTGCATCTCCCATTAATCATCCACTGCTCAAAAAAATTGGTGAAGTAAACAATACTAAGTTTTTGACCATTTGCAATTTAACATTTGACATTTCTGATCTTTTATCAGCCTACACCTCCACGTTTGAAGAGCTCTTTCCTGCCAAGGAACCACGTAAAGAAGTGATTGAGCTGGACCCTGCGCTTAATAATACCGAGTCTGTAAATATTATAATTAAAAAGCACGGCGTTACCCCAAAAGTTTTTGCGCCTGTTTTTCCGGGAACTAATTGTGAATTTGAAACCATTCATGCATTTCAAAAAGAAGGCGCAACAGTTAGCTCTTTACCACTTGTAAATATCAGCAACCAACATCTTGAAGAAAGTATTGACACTTGGGTTAAAGAGATCAACACCTCTCAAATACTGGTACTAAGCGGCGGCTTTTCTGCAGGTGATGAACCTGACGGCTCGGCTAAGTTTATTGTAAATGTGCTGAAGAATGAAAAGATGAAAGAGGCCGTGCATGCATTATTACAACGCGATGGTATGATACTGGGCATTTGTAACGGCTTTCAGGCTTTGGTAAAATCGGGGTTGTTGCCATATGGTCAAATCCGCGATCTGGATGCCGGTTCTCCTACACTGGCGCACAATGCCATTGGCCGCCACATTTCGCAGATGGTTACCATAAAAGTTACAAGCGACAACAGCCCGTGGCTGAAAGGCATGAAGGATAAAACATATATCATTCCCATCAGCCATGGCGAAGGCAGGTTTGTAGCTACTATAGAAATGCTGGAGCAGTTATACCGCAAAGGCCAGATTGCCACGCAGTATGTTGACTTTGACGGAAGTATTGCACACGGCATGCCGCACAATCCCAACAATTCTTTATTTGGTATAGAAGGTATTACCAGCGAATGTGGTAAGATCTATGGCCGCATGGGTCATACAGAACGCTATACAAAGGGGTTACTGAAGAACATTCCGCAGGCAGATTATCATAATATTTTCAGGAACGGTGTAGCGTACTTTAAATAGCCTGTAATATCATTCAGCGTTCCGGTGAGATATCATGAATGCATGTTTCCTACCTTCGCCACATGAACCAGCGCTCTCTTTTTTTACAGCACGTAGCTCAAACATCTTTAGCCCCTCTGGCTTTGGAAATTGTGAAAGCCGAAGGCAGCCAACTGTTTGATGCCGATGGCAAAAGATATATCGATCTCATTGGCGGCATCAGCGTAGCCAACTGCGGCCACCGCCATCCCAAAGTACTACAGGCCATTCAGAAACAGCTTGAAGCTTACATGCACATCATGGTCTATGGAGAGTTTGTAGAAAATCCACAGGTTCTTTACGCCAAATTTTTAGCAGACCATTTACCTGCGCATTTAAACTCTGTTTATTTTACCAATTCTGGCGCAGAAGCCGTGGAAGGCGCCATGAAACTGGCAAAGCGCGTTACCAACCGCACTGGCATCATTGCTGCAAAAAATTCTTACCATGGCTCTACGCAGGGTGCGCTCAGCATCATTGGCGATGAATACTGGCGCAATGCTTACCGGCCGCTATTGCCGGGCGTGCTGCACGTTAATTATAACAGCTATGAATGGCTTGATGAAATTAATGAACAGACAGCCTGTGTCATTTTAGAAACGGTTCAGGCAGAAGCCGGCATTATTGCACCTAAAAAAGAATGGCTGCAAGCAGTACAGGAAAAATGCAGGCAAACCGGAACACTGTTCATTCTTGATGAAATACAGGCCGGCTTTGGCCGCACGGGAAAACTATGGGGTTTTGAAAATTTTGAGGTGGAACCCGATATATTATTGCTGGGTAAAGCACTGGGCGGCGGCATGCCGCTGGGAGCATTTATTGCCAACAGAAACCTGATGATTGAACTGGCAGACAAACCTGTGTTGGGCCATATCAGCACTTTTGCAGGTCACCCGGTATGCTGCGCTGCCGGCCTTGCTTCTATGCAGGTTTTACTGGAAGAAGATCTGATTAGTAAGGTGAGAGAAAAAGAACAGCTTTTTTTATCGCTGCTACGTCATCCCAAAATAAAAAACATCCGGTCTTATGGTTTATGGATGGCTGTGGAATTTGACGATTTTGAAACCAATAAGAAAATTATTGATGCTGTGATAGCCAATAATGACACGGGTGTTTTAAGCGACTGGTTTTTATTTGCATCCCATTGTTTGCGTATAAGCCCTTCGCTAACCATAACAAATGAGGAAATAGAACAGGCCTGTAACATCATTATCGACAAGTTAGACCAATATGGAAAATGAGAAACAATTAGCGGCGCATGAAGCAGTAAAACTGTTAGAAGATAACATGATCGTGGGCCTTGGCACGGGTTCCACAGTATTGTATGCCATTGAAAAAATTGCCGGGCTAATGCAACAGGGATTTTTAGTAAAAGGAGTTCCTACCTCAGAAAAAACAAAAGCACTTGCACAGCATTTAGGAATACCGCTGCTGGATTTTAAGGATGTACAAGGTATTGATGTAACGATTGACGGCGCAGATGAATTTACAAGCCAGCTCCATCTTATTAAAGGCGGCGGTGGCGCATTGTTCAGGGAAAAGCTTGTGGCATCTATTTCAAAAAAAGTATTCTTTGTTACAGATTCTTCAAAGCACGTGCACAAACTGGGCAGGTTTAAAGTGCCGATAGAAATTGTTCCCCAGGCTACCAATTATGTACTTCAATCGCTGCAGCAACTTGGCGGCAAGGGCAAAATAAGAATGCGTGCCACTACCCCGTTTGTTACCGACCAGGGCAATCATATTATTGATGCAGATTTTGGGCTATTGACCATCCTGCACAACTAGCAGAACAACTGGATACAGTTACCGGCATACTGGAGCATGGCCTGTTCATCAATCTTGCCACATACATTTTTATGGCAAAAGGCAGCGAAGTCGTTTGCTTTACCTCGCAATGAATTATCCTTTCATTCATATTATTCTTGCTATTTTAGCAATGCAAAAAACATTTATCGAACGCATAGATGGCCGTTTTAACCAGGTATTATGAGGCTGAACAGAATTAGTGATAACGTGATCAAGCAGGTGATACTGCTCCTGTTAATTTTTATAATAGGCTTTATCATTGTTTATTACCTCAAATACTTTATACCCGGGGCACTGGGAGCCATTACGCTTTACATCATTTCTCGAAATACTTTTTTCAGTCTAACAGAGAAACGCGGTTGGAAAAAAAGCCTCGCCAGTGTTTTTTTGATGGTCATCACACTCATCAGCATCATCATTCCATTATGGCTCATTATTGAAATACTGATCCCGCAAATCAGTAATCTTCTTGCCAACCGGCAGATCATTGTTGAAAAATTCAATGCCGTAAAGGCTTTCATGGAAAGCAAGCCGCTGCTTAACCGTATCAATTTATCTGAAGAAAATCTTTTAGCACAGCTTCAAAATGTAGCGTCTTATATTCCCCGGGTTTTAAATTCTGTAGCTGAAGTTTTTGTAAATATTGCCGCTGCGCTCTTCATATTGTATTTTATGCAGATCAATTCGCGCAAAATGGAAAAAACAGTAAGCCTTTATCTTCCTCTAACAAATGACAACAAACATTATTTGTGGGCTGAGACCAATATGATGGTACGTGCCAATGCACTGGGCATTCCCATTCTGGCCATTTGCCAGGGACTTGTAGCAGTAATTGGCTATTGGATCTTTGGCGTTAACAACCCTTTTTTGTGGGGTATGCTCACAGGTGTGGCATCCATCGTACCTGCTGTAGGCACCATGCTTGTATGGGTGCCGCTGTGTATTGTACAGTTTGCCACCGGCGATATTACCAACGCGGTGATGCTAACACTTTATTGCCTGATAATAGTTGGCGGTATTGACAATATACTGCGGTTTACAATATTAAAAAAGATTGGAGATGTGCACCCGTTGATAACTGTTTTTGGTGTATTGCTCGGGCTTAATTTATTTGGTTTAATGGGATTGATATTTGGCCCGTTACTGTTATCGTATTTCAGTGTATTGCTAAAAATTTACCGTACTGAATTTGGCAGAAAAAAAAGACTGCTGGCTGCTATTGAAGAGAAAAAAACCGATGAATATAATGCAGCAGAATTCACTAATAACGATGATGCTCTATCTCAATAACACTCTTACTCCCCGAACTTTGATGCAATAACATTATGGAATTAAAACGCCTTTGCATCTCATAATAAAAGCAATAATTTATGGCAACGATTAAGAGCATCAAGGCCGTAAGCCGCAACGAGGGCCTTGCAGTATGCACCATCCTACTTAAAACCAACCCATTAGTCGGAACCATTTTACTTTATTAATATCTCACACAGATTTGTTTCTAAATTCTGCTAACTATAGCGGCGGGAAATGTTTTGCAAAAAAACACCACGCTGAAAGCCAAGGTATGTCAACTACGCAATTATTTTTTCACTATAAAAAACAAACTTATGGAAAAGACAAACATCCTCAATGCCAGTTTTCTTGATATTCTTTTTGAAGGAAGAAATAAAATCTATGGCGCCTACGAACTACGTATGAATTATGAAAAAAGAATGTGGAAAGCGTTTGGCATTACGCTGCTGCTAATTTTATTAATTGGTGCAGGCGCTTATTTTAAAAACTCACACGTAAAACAAAGCAATGCGGTAATAAACATTTCACCGGATATTAATATTTCATCCATCACACCCGAGCCAGAGGAGGCTGAGATCATACAGCCGCTAAAGCCTGAAAAGCAGGTGGCTGTTGTGCAGGTACAAACCATAAAATTAACCACACCAGTAATTGTTGACAATGATGAGATAATCCCGCCGCCTGCACAGGATGACCTGCGTGATGCAAGGATCAGCAATGTAACGCAGGATGGTGTAAAAGATAACAACATTGCTTTGCTCCCCTCGCACATTGATGGCAACAGAGGCATAGTGATTGATGTAAGAAAACAGGAACCTGAAAACAGTGCGCCTTTTGTGAAAGTGGAAATAGATGCCAAATATCCTGGCGGTGCATCAGCCTGGAGAAATTTTCTGGAAAGGAACTTACGTGGTGAAACACCGGTTGATAACGGTGCATCGTATGGTACTTATACTGTTATTATTCAGTTTGTGGTTGATAAAAACGGTAACGTAAGCGATGCAAAACCCCTTACCAATTTTGGCTTTGGAATGGAAGCTGAAGCCATCCGTGTCATCAAAAAATCGGGCAAGTGGTTACCTGCCATACAAAATGGTGCGGAGGTGAAAGCTTACCGCAAGCAGCCCATAATTTTCCAGGTGTTAGAGCAATAAACTATAATACATGGTGTATGAGCACCTTTACGTTTAAAGTATTAAACCTTAAGTTTGCAGCAAAAATCAATCAATGACTTTACATAAAGAAGG
>JAFAFV010000130.1 GCA_023423285.1 Bacteroidota bacterium | reverse complement strand
CCTATGAAGTTATTTATTTCAGCAACGATTGAACCATCTGCTCTGCTGACTGCAGTTTTAAATTGTGTAAGCGGCGATGGACTTGAAAGATAGGTATTGATGTTTGAAGCAGGTTGCTCATTGGCGGCATTTACGATGCGCCCGGTTATGATATGGCCGGAGTATTCAGGTGCAAACTCAAATGAAGGTTTGCTGTTTTGCAGTATTTTTTTCCAGTCAAATCTTCTCCAGCCATGCGTTAAAAGCAAAAGGTTGGTTGCCTGCCTGTCAGTGTTAGCGTAGTATTCGCCCGCATTTTCTACAAAGCCGCCAAGATCAGAGGTTAAATAAAAATAAGAAGCAATATCGCTGTTATCAATAGTTTGAAGAGAATCTAATTTATAAACCGTCATAGAAAGCGACACCGTATCAGCATTTGACGTATTGATCACGAAGTCTACCGGGTTGCGCCTTTTATAAGAGGTGCGACCTGTGCCAATATTAATATCAAGCGTTTTGGCAGGCTCTTTATAATACAGCCTTTCACAAACTGGTTCACGCTGCATGTTAAACAACGTGAGGTGAGACATGCCGTCTCCTAATTGCGAACGGTCAATAGAAAATGTTACGCTTCCGTTTTCTACAGCGCCCCTTTGTGCTATTTTGATAGACTGGCGTGTATGACCTACAAGGTACAGTTCAGCAGCAGGCGATACATTTGTAAATGCCGTAACCCTTATCTGGTTGTTTGCTTCTTCAAGTTGCATGGTGTAGCCCCTGTTATAAATTTCAGGTAATTGTGCTCTAAAGGGCACGCCATCATTTGGCTTTATAACAGCCTGGTATTTTTTACCGCTTTTGGGTGTGAATATAAAGTTGCCCATACCCGCTTTATAGGGTGAGAACTGAAGTACAGTATCATCAGCTTCAAGCAGGTAACCTATAAAATTGAAGGGCTGTCCGTATTGATCTGTGGCTTTAAAGGCAATATTGCCCGGCAGTTCTCTTACCATGTTACCCCCTTCCGGAAAGAAGCGGATGCTATATTGAAGCGGCGTTTTTTGCTGCGCTATCGGAGGCAACCTCCTGATATTTACGATGGTGATCTTCTTTTCAAAAAAATATGAAGGATCAAAATTTTTCATCCACGTCGTATATGCTCTTAAAATAAAATTGCCTGAAGAAGTGTTTGGCGGTATATAAAAAGACCCCTGACCTGTAGATGCATCCAGCCCCACTTTTGCCTGCATTACAGAAGTGTTGCTGCTGTCCAATATTTCTACATAAGTAATTTTACTAAGCGTGGTTGGTTTGTTGTCAAAGGCATCGGTATTATATACCTTAAACCAAATGATCTCGCCAGCCTGGTAATAGTTTTTATCAGTATGCACAAATACTTTTTCCTGATATGAGTTGCTTTTATAATTGCTAAACGTGTTAACGATCTGCTGCACGTTTTCCTGTGCACTCACACTTTTCAAACATAAAAAACAAGCCAGCAGCAGCGCAGTGCTTACCCGCTTTTTAAAAAATGTATGGTTGGCTACAACAAGCATCACAATTAATTTAAATTTTGTATCAAGGCCAGAACGGAGGTTTTATATTCGATCCGCGCAGCCTGCAATCCACACACTCAGCAGGTGCAGAGAAATAAGATGTGATAGCCCCAGTAGGCGAAGTTTCAGCGGGAATGGTTGGCATGTTCATGGAGTATGCCTGTATAGAATCAGGGTGGTTGGGAACTGCAACTTCCTGGCAAAACATGCCGTATCCCCAATCTGCCACCTGGCTGCGCGCAATGAATAATCTTTTAGCCTGCATATCGTTTACCTCAACAAAGCCTATCACAATTTCTGACGGATCGTTCAGATTCGCGATATTGCTGTTAAGCTCTGAAGGCTGCGCATCAAATATAGAACCCAGTTGCTCAGTATTTTTTTTCATTTGCAGGTAAAAGTCATAAGCTTTTTTGCTCATGCCGTATTGCTTTATTTCAATGCTGTATAATACACCCAGTTTTATTGACCGTGGCGGTATAGAAGTAATAGGGTGTTGCATAACATTTTTTTCCAGCCGCTCGGTACTGCCCAGTATGAGGTTTGAAGAATTGAAGTATTGCCAGCAGTAAAATATCGAATCGTTATACGATTGGTCGGGATATTTATAATCAACCTTCAGGGGCTTTTTATCCTTATCATATATTACCTGCAGGTTGCTCATATTAGAAGAGCGTATTTCCCAGGTTTCATTAAACTGCCAACGGTAATAACTTTTCTCATTTGTTTTATCATCGTGCGTATGCACATACAACTGAACACCGTTAAATTCCCGCTTCCATGAAATGCTGTCAATGGGCGACGTTCTGTTAACCGGCGAAAATTCAGATGCATATTCATTACCCTGTGTACTGATCTTAAGCCGGTACTTAGCACTAATATTTAG
This sequence comes from Bacteroidota bacterium, assembly GCA_023423285.1. Lineage (GTDB taxonomy): Bacteria > Bacteroidota > Bacteroidia > Chitinophagales > Chitinophagaceae > Niabella. Next base: position 6,658 of record JAFAFV010000130.1, on the reverse strand, counting down.
CGGCAGCGGTTGTGCTGATGCATAAACGCCAGCAGCGGTTTCCTGTAATATAAAACGATCATTGTTATCTCCTTCCACAACCATGTGCGCCCTGCGTTCTGGTTTGTAAAAAACGGAGTCAACCAGTTTTAATGTTCTGGACAGATGGATGATCGTTTTCTCGTTGCTGCTATTAATAAAGCCTTCAACTACCAGGTATCCCGTGTGTGGCGATTCAATTTCCGGATCATATCTTTCCTTACAACCTGCAAAGGCCAGAACAAATGCGATTATTATTAAAAGATTTCTCATAAAACTAAAACCTGATATTGAAGTTAACAAAAGGTATGGCACTGCCAAACACGGATAACTTATACCCATTAATGGCACCGCCTTCAGATACATAGTAAACCGAATACGGGTTTTTTCTTCCTGTGATGTTGTACACGCCAATCGTCCACGAGTTGTGCGTTTTTTGATGGATCTTATGATTGCCTTCTATATTCATAGAAAAGTCCATCCTGAAGTAATCAGGGATGCGGTGCCCGTTGCGAGGGCCGTATAAAGTGCGTTCGGAACCCGCATAGCGAAACCTTCCTATGGGCAAAGTAATAGGCCTTCCGGTACTGTAAGTGGCATTAAGCGATGTGCTGAAACGGTGCGAGAACCTGTAATTGCCTATAAAAGTTACATCGTGTGGCTTATCATAGTTAGCAGGATAATACGCTCCGCCGTTGATGAATTCTCCTGTTTCTGCACGGTTGGCTTTCAGCAATATCCTGCTGTAGGTATAACTGATCCAGCCATTGAGTTTGCCGGTAAGTTTTTTAGCTAAAAACTCCGCGCCATAAGCCTTTCCCTGTGTGCGGGCCACTTCGGTTTCCACATGGTCATTCAACAATAAAACGGCGCCGCTCTTAAAATCGAGGTAATTTTTAATTCTTTTATAATACCCTTCTACCGAAAGTTCAATGGTATTGGACTTAAGGTTTTTATACAATCCTAATGAAACCTGATCGCCAAACTGCGGCTGTATGTTGGGGTCGCTCAGCTTCCATATATCGGTAGGCGCCATGGCTGCCGTGTTAGACAGCATGTGAATGTATTGCCGCAGGCTGCTGTACCCGGCTTTGATGGACATGGTGTTAGAAAGCATCTGCCGAAGGCCCACGCGCACTTCCGGCCCATGATAATTTTGAATGAATTTATTTTTTCCGTACACCGTAGTGCCAATAATATTTTCCACCCTTTTAGGAGAACCAGACAGGTAATTATTTACTTCGTGCGGCCCCAAGTAATTAAACACGGAATACCTGACGCCCGCATCAAACGTAAGGTCTTTTGTAATATTGAATTTATCGCTCAGGTATATTGCAGATTCCAGCGCCTGCTCTGCGGGCATGTGAATGGTGGCAACCTGCGATTCATCGCCCAGCGGCACATAGCTGCCTGGCCTTAGCTTATAATACAAAGTGTTGAACCCAAAATCAAGCGTGTGCTTCGAATTGATAAAGTAATTGAAATTGGTATTGAAATACGTTTGCTTTACATTGAATGATAATGAATACGCATTCACAGGTATTTTTTCGCTTGAAATGTCATACTCATACCCGTCATGCCCGGTGCTTACCAATGCATAAAAACGGTTGTTGAAGGTATGCTTCCATTTCAGGTTTACGTTTTGGTTCTTGTAATGAAAGAAGGTATCACTGTTTAAATTGAACCTGTCTTTGCTCATATATCCGGTAAGGTAAATGCTGTTCTTTTTATCGAACTCATGATTTACCAGAAGGTTTACATCATAAAAATTAGCTTTGCTGTTTTTATACTGATCTGGTAAAAGATTCAGTAGCCAGTTTGCGTAAGTACTTCTGCCCGCCACAATAAAAGATGATTTATCTTTAATAATAGGGCCTTCAAGCGTAAGGCGGCTGGTAAGCAACCCAATGCCCGCCGAACCTTCAAACTTTTTCTTGTTACCTTCGCGGCTGGCAATGTTCACAACAGATGAAAGCCTGCCCCCATATTTAGCAGGCACGCTGCTTTTATACACTTCCACTTCTTTTACCACCTCTGGGTTGAAGGCCGAAAACATACCGAAAAAGTGTGACGGGTTGTACACATTAGCATCATTGAAGAGTATTAAATTCTGGTCAGCCGATCCGCCTCTGATGTTAAGCCCTGTTGAAGCTTCTCCCACAGTTTTTATTCCAGGCATGGTAAGCATCACTCTTAGCAAATCGGCCTCCCCAAATACCACCGGCACCTGCTTTATGGTTTTAATATCCAGTTTTTGCACTCCTAATTGTGTGTTTCGTATGTTGCTGACTTTTTGTGCTGATATAACCACGTTTTTCAGTGTCATAATGCGCGATTGCATCACAATGCTGAGGCCTCCTTCCCCGCGAATATCAACCTGCCGTTTAATGTCTTCCATACCTATGCTTTGCACATGTAAAGTGTGTTTGCCTTTTGGCAACATGATGATGAAAGCGCCAAACTGATCGGTAACTACGCCAACGGATGGATTTTGTATATATACTGATGCCCCGATGACCGGCTCGCCGCTGCGTTCATCCTTCACCGTTCCGCTGATGGTTACACGGTCTCTGTTATCAGCATTCTTTCCCAATACATAAATTTGTACATCATCCTTGCTTTGCAATGTTATAGTTGTATCGCCGGTGGCTTGGCCATAAGTACCGTCGTCATAAAACGAGGAAGGCAATTCGGTATGAACCAGCAGGCCTTTTGTAATGAACACCTGGCGGTTGCGGTGATCAATAGAATGATTCAAACCCGTGTTGGCTAACGCCACGTCAAGCGCATCTATTAAAGAAGTGTTGTTTACGTTAAGATTCACTTTAACCGTGTCAAAAGATGTATGGTCGTAAAAAAAATGATAGTTGCTTTGCTTTTCAATGGCAAGCAACGCTGTTTCTATAGATACACTATCTAACTGCAAGGTAATCTTCGGACCATTCACCTGGGCAATGCCTTCAAGCCCTGCCAGTAAAAAACAAAGTAGAATGATGGATTTTTCAAAGGCTGTTATAAACTTTTTTACTCTCATGCAGATTTGGTATTAAAGCCCTTCATAAAACTGGGTAATAGTGGCCAGATCGTCTTTTATATTCTTTCGAAATCTCAATTTCTCTTTCCTGATAAGCTGGCTTACTTCCTGACGCTCATCGTTCAAAATATCTAAAACATCTCTTTTTCTATTGATCTCTTTAATAGCGCCTCCTTTTTCAATAAAGAAACGGTTCTTGTCCAGTAATTTGATTTTGTAAAATCTTCCTGAAAGGTCATCCTTAGGAGTTTTTTGATGAAGTTGGTAAGATGAAATGCGGTTACCTGAAAACAGCACTTCATAAAAATCAGAAGGAATTTTTAGAATGCTGTCTGCTTTCAAATTACGAAATTGCCTGTCATTGATAACAAAATAGCCAATTCTGTCATTCACTAAAGTAAACCTGATATTTGTTGCAGGTGAGTTTACAATTAGTTTTTTTTTATAGATATCATACATCATCGGCTCATTTTCGTACAGCACGTCATCATAAAAAACCGAACCGAGGACCATTTGCAGGTTATTATCAAGAAACGGATTTCCCTCGCTGATGGTTTGTAAATAATCAATATAAAACGGCCCGTTATACAGGCCTGACTCTGTGTTTAAAGCGTTTTTATAAATGGTTACGGCGTGTTGCTGCCCCTTCGCTACCAATACCGCCTCTGTATTGTTTTGCGCATAAGCCTGAACCGCGCAAAACACGCTTATCGCAGTCATAAACAGTTTCATTCTCATCCGGTTTTCTTTAAATAAAAATACTTCTTTTTGCCCACAACATTTAAAACCGGTTTTTCAAAGCTGCATTAATTCAAAATATCGGGTTCTTTTACAATATCTGCTTTAGGCTCTTCCTTCATTTTCTTCCAGCCACCGGCAATGTTGTGCAGGTTGTGAATGCCGTGCTTTTTAAATAAGGATGCAGCAATTACACTGCGGGTACCACCGGCGCAATGCAGGTAAATATTATCTGTTTCGCTAAACTGGGCAATGGTTACAGGATCGCTGATGTCACTCATGGGAATATTTACGGCATCTTTTAAATGTCCTTCGGCGTATTCAATCGGGTTGCGCACATCCACCACAACCAGGTTATCATCAAACGGAATGTCCATCATCAATTCATCGGGTTCCACATCAATGATCATGTCAATGGAATGCCCTGCCTGCTGCCAGGCCGCAAAGCCACCGTCAAGGCTGCCTTCTATGTGGTTAAAGCCTGCATCCTGTAAAATCGCCAACACTCCGGTTTCTTCTCCTTCTTCTACTACTATTAAAAGCGGCGCCTCTTTTTTTAACACTACTGCTGCCCATTCTTTCAAACCTTTAAGCGGCACGTTGACAGACGAAGGAATGAAACCGCTTTTAAATTCTTCGGTGTCTCTTGTATCTAATACATCTATTTCCTGTTGTATCAGTTTAGAAAATTCTTGTAATTGTATTTTTTTCATTGTATATCTGTATAAAATAAAAAAAGCATCTGTTACCAGATGCTAAAATAATGTTTTCAAAACTCATTACTTCAAAAGGTCAGTTACAAAACGGTTTAGATCTTTCATACGGTCAGTATTGATCGTATAATAAATAAATTTTCCGTCACGTTCAGTTTTAACAAATTCTGCTTTTCGAAGTATGGCAAGGTGCTGCGAAGCTACAGACTGCTCGATCCGCAGTTTTACATAAATTTCAGTAACGGTTACTTTCTCCTGGGTGTCAATCAATTTAAGAATTTGCTGTCTTAATTTGTGGTTGAAGGCTCGTAATATCAACGCAGCCTTCTTAACACTGAGAGTATCAACCGTTAACTGGCTGTCTGCTTCGTTTTTAAGTGTGAAGGAAATTTGATAATTGCTCATCGTACTGATTAAAAATAATGTTAAGAGATTGCAAAGGTACACATCAAACACTTGTCTTTCACCATATTAGTGCCATTAAAACGTATTTATTTTATATTAATATCAGGATGTGTAAACCGCTTTTACATACTCCGGCTCTACGTAAGCCAGGTCAGAAAATTGTTGTTGCTCAAACATTTTTGCTGCAATGGGCAGCATGTGTGTAGCATTTATTTTTTGATCTAAAAACCTTGCATTTTCCGAAGTGGTAAGCTGCTGAAACTTTAGTGAGCCATTTCCCGTGAACAGAACTTTGCGATCTGACAAATAATCTTCAAAAGATTTTTCTGTAACTACTAATGCTGATTGTTCTTCAATTGTGTTCAGTTGTTTATCATACAAAGTTGTAAAAACCTCCATCCTTCTGGCGTCAATCATAGGGCAAATTAAATCATCGGCTTCAGAGCTTACAGATGATGCCATAATGAATAAAGTATTGACGCAAATTAACGGGATCTTTAAGGTATAGCATATTCCTTTGGCTGTGGCCAGGCCTATGCGAAGGCCTGTATAAGAGCCGGGCCCATTGCTAACAGCCACCGCATTAAGTTCATGCAATTGCAGGTGGCACTCCTGCATCAACTGCCTGATGGCCTCATGTATCCATGATGCCTGGCTGGATGGTTCGGTGTTTTGCAGGTATGCAAGAGGCTGGGCATCCCTGCTTAAACAAACCGATCCGGTCTGCAACGCAGTATCTATATTCAGGATCAAGGCCATGTGTAAAAGAGGCTAAAAATATGTCGTTTTTAATAATAATAAGTGTTTCTTGAAACCAGTTGCTTTATATTTCTGTTTCTCCCGTTTCTATTTTATATGCTTTTATAAAAATTGCACCTAGGTTTTTATAAGGTGGAATGTAATCTTCAAACCCCGGGGCCCTGGTGCTGCGCCTGAAGTCGCTCCAGAAAGGTATCCAATCAATATCCCGTCCGGCCCGCAATCTTTCACTTAGCAGATCAAAGAACGGCCGGTTGATGGCCGTGCGGCCTATTTGCTTGGATGCAATGATGTGCGCATCACTGCACTTACGTAAAATAGAATCGATTAATGTAAAACCTCCGCAGGAACCCATGAAAACGATTTTTGAACTGGGCGCCATATACTCAATAGTTGTAGGTGCATAATAACTGTGGCCGCGGTGTATGGTAACACTAGGGTATAAATTGTTTCGCTTTAAATATGCACCCAATGCTCTTTGTGCTTTATCATCTTCACCTGTTGATTCAGGCAGGGGTCTGTTGGCATAAATGGTTACCGGCTCCCCTTTGGTAGAAGTGATGGTTACCCACTGTTTATTGCTGCGATCTATTTTCCAGCCATTACCATAAGAGTTTAAAAAACCATTAAAGATGCCCCTACCGTCTTTATCACCATAAAAATATACCTGTGCAATCACGCGTCCCTGCTCGTTCTTCAGGCTTGAGTAAGGGACAGAATACACGGGCAAAATTCCCAGTTCTTTTGTAAGGTCTACTTTATTAGCTGAGTCCGCACTTAAAAATAACTTGTATAAAATATTGTAAATAGCTACCCCACGCTGGTTGCGTTCGTTTACGTTACGTTCATAATTAGTTTTAACGTTTTGGAGCATTTGAGCAGCCAGCTCAGGCATAGTTTCGTATATGCTTGCATAAGAATCAGCCACGTCCACGCCATCTTCCAGCCCTTCAGAATTTTCCAGACGGCTTACAAAAGTAGTCATGAGGTT
>JAFAFV010000058.1 GCA_023423285.1 Bacteroidota bacterium | reverse complement strand
AGCGATACGGTGGGCTTTATTCGCAAGTTGCCGCACCACCTGGTAGAAAGCTTTAAAAGTACGCTGGATGAAGTGCGCGAGGCAGATATTTTGCTGCACGTGGTCGATATTTCGCACCCCAATTATGAAGACCAACTGGCTGTGGTGAATAAAACCCTACAGGAGTTGAACGCGCACGAAAAACCCACCATCACTATTTTTAATAAAATGGATTTGTACGAGCAGCAAACTTTTGATGAATGGCTAGGCGAAGACACTAAGAAAGAAATTCTGCAAGACCTTTACGACCGCTGGAACCATGAAACCGGTGATAATGCTGTATTTGTTTCTGCAACAGAAAAGCGCAATGTGGAGAAATTGCGAAGTACCATTCTGCAAAAAGTAAAGGAACTTTATAAAATACGGTACCCGTATAGATCAATTTTTTATTGATTGCAGGGTAAAAGGTAGCCCTTCCGGAGTTGCAAACTACCGTAGCCACCAGCTTATGGTAGATACAGAAATTGGTTGTATAAGAAACGCACTATATAACCAACTGTTGCATTAAAAACAAAAAAACTTTGCATTCCCTTTTAAAAAAAAGTGTAGGTTAGCAGGTTAAGAAATTTTGATTGAATGGATGCACTCAAAATAAAAAATCTGTTGCCAGCTTACTTTGAAGAAGCTAGGAAACAGACTTCTGAAATATGGGGCAAAGACCTCATATTTACAAAGGGTGACCGGGTGAAGATTGTAGCGCCATCTGGTACTGGTAAAACCTCGCTGATCCATTTTCTATACCGCATGCGGCAGGATTATAACGGGAATATTTCTTATGACAATAAAGACTTGGCAAAAATCACACGCGAGGACATAGCCCAACTGCGTAAAGATCACGTGAGCATTATATTACAGGACATGCGTCTCTTTGAGGACCAAACCATTTTGGAAAACCTGGAGATTAAGAGGCAACTCAATCCATATCACCCGCAACAAAAGATTGTGTACATGGCAAAGCGGCTGGGTATTGACAGCAGAATGAATGCGCTGGCCAGGCAATGCTCTTATGGTGAACAGCAGCGCGCCGTCATCATCCGTGCTTTATTACAACCTTTTGATTTTTTGTTAATGGATGAACCTTTTAGTCATTTGGATGATGCCAATAGTAAAAAAGCAATGGAATTGATTTTAGAAGAGGTAAACGAAAGAAATGCATGTGTGATTTTTGCCGAACTGGAGCGTGTGGATTATTATCCTGCAACAAAACTCTTTCGTTTGTAAACAGAAACAAAGTAAATATGCTGCACATTATAAACCTGTAGATCAATATTGCACATGCGTTTATCTTTTAAAGATCTAGAACCACTTTTGCAAACCGGCGCCAACGTTTCGTCGCGCTGGTTTTCATATATTGGTTTGGGTGTGGGGGTGCTTTTGTTGCTGTGTTCTGTGCAAATGTTTGTCAATATTCAAAAACTGCTGAAAGAAGGCAGCATTCGTAAAGACGATTTTGATTTTGTTTCCATAACCAAAACCATTACGAATGAAACCATGGGGCAGCCGGAAAAAAATCTCTTTAATGCTGCTGAAATTAACGAGCTGAAGCAGCAGCCGTTCATTGAAAATGTATCGCCGCTCATTGCCAACGAATTTAGGGTAACATTGAGCGCTGGCAACATGCTTCCTTTCAGAACAGATATGTTTTTGGAATCGCTTGACAATGAGTTTATTGACACGATACCGCCCAACTTCTCCTGGCAACAGGGGCAAACAAATATTCCTATCATCCTGTCTTCCGACTTTTTTGAGATTTACAACGTATTTGCGCCGGGCCAGGGCTTGCCGCAGGTTTCAAAAGAAACGGCTGTAGGTATTCCTGTACAAATTACATGTTATGGACCCAATTTGCAGGAGTATATTTTTACGGGAAGTATTGTTGCTTTCAGCGATCGCATCAACTCGGTGCTGGTTCCAAAAACTTTTTTGGAGTGGGCCAATGCTAACCTGGGTATGGATACTACATTAAAAGCAAGCCGCCTGTTTTTGAAATTGAAAGATGTAAATGATCCGCAACTCATTGAATTCCTTGATTCAAAAAATTATAGCATCAGCAGCGAAAAAACGTTGCTGGGCCGGAATAAAATGATCTTGCAGGGCATTTTTTCAGGATTGGGAATTTTTGGTTTGCTGGTAGTGCTGATGGCATTGATGCTATTTTCATTTTATTTACAACTTGTAATAGCACGCAGCCGCCAAAGCCTTGAGTTGTTGCTGACGTTGGGTTATTCTCCGGTCTGGCTAAGCAAAAATGTATCGCGTCAGTTTATACCTGTCTATATTATCATCGTTTTATCCGCGCTGGCGTTCACGCAGTTGATACAATGGGCTTTTCATCAATTCATCATGTTCAGCAGGCCGGAGTTGTCATCATTTGTGCACTGGGCAGTGTTGCTGCTTGCTTTGATATTAGTGGCGCTATCAGCTTTTACCAACTTCAGGCTGGTGAAGCGATTGCTGTACAGGTTGTAAACTTATGAATTTTACCTTCTAACTTCCATCCCATCTTACCACTTTTATTTTCAAGTTCACAAAAACATCCTTTCAGCTATTGGCACACTATTGGGTTTGCCCACATCAATCCATCTTTTAGCATTGTGTTCATAGCCCATAATGGTGTGAGCTTTTGCAAGCTCCAGATAAAGATCAATCACTGAAAATTTTCCTTCAAAATAATTCAGATCGAAAACATCGTATTCAAATACCACTACGCAGTCATAAGCTTTTGCAACCGGTTTTACCATTGGCATTGAAATGCGTTCTTCGCCGGTAGCATTGTGGCGCCAGCCACACAGCCTTTGCGCATTATCAAATAAAAGATTGCGTGAGGTTTGCCGGTTACTTACGGCCATTGTAATGAGCGGCCTGGGTTTTTGTGCTTCATGAAAGGCTAGCAGTGCGTTTATATCAAGGTCGGTGAGAATGTCGGCGTTGAGTGTGATGAATTTTTGCCCGGGTTTAAAAAGTGGCTGCGCGTGTATCAACCCTCCGCCTGTTTCAAGCACGGCAGTGGTTTCATCACTGATGGTAATTTGACTTCCCCAGCCATTGTTTTTTTCAATGGCATCCACAATCTGATCTGCAAAATGATGCACATTCACAATGACATTTGTAATTCCATACTGCTGTAAGTATTCAATATTGCGCTGCAACAGACTTTTGCCGTTGATGACGGCCAATGCTTTGGGATGATTGTCTGTCCACGGTTTAAAGCGTGTGCCAAGGCCTGCACAAAAAATCATTGCCTGAAGTGAAGCGGTCATTAATTACGAATTATTAATTATAGACTATTAATTATTAATTGTCTCATTGCACCAGTTTTTTTCATCCTGAACCCAATGATTGAGTTTTACTTTTACATTAAACTTATTTTTTAAATGCCTGGCCATGGCATCTGCGGCATACACGCTGCGGTGCTGGCCACCTGTGCACCCAAAGTTTACGTACAGGCTGTCAAATCCTCGCTTAATATAATTTTCAACCGTTATGTCTACTACGTCAAAAACGCTGTGTAAAAATTCCGGCATCTGTGTTTGCTGTTCCAGATAATCAATCACTTCTTTATCTCGTCCGGTTTTACATTTCATACTTTCTATTCGCCCGGGGTTTATAATACCTCTGCAGTCAAATATAAAACCGCCACCATTGGCGTCATCTACTACAGGCAAGCCTTTTTTAAATGAGAAACTGCCTACTTTTACAACCAAAGGCGTTTGGGGTGAGGCCTGTACCGGGGTAAATTCTTGAATCACTTCATCAGCCACACAAATTTCAAGCACTTTTTCAAACTCTGGCAGCGCAATGCCCATGGGGCTTTTAGCTATAAACATTTTAAGGTTGCGCAAAGCCATCGGTATGCTTGTTAAAAAATGTGCCTTTCTTTCAAACAATCCTCTAAAGCCATAAGCGCCTAATACCTGCAGTAAACGGATCAGCACATAGCCATTAAACTGGCTAATAAAGCTCATCCTGTTCAAAGGCCTGTCCAGCAAAGGTTCCAGCGCGTTCATGTAATCGTATAGCAATCGTTCTTTCCAGTCTTCGGAAAGGCGCGCCCTGGCTTGCCATAACAAAGATGCTACATCGTATTGAGGCGCGCCTTTCATGCCGCCCTGATAATCTATAAAATGCACCTTGTTGTTTTCATCTACCTGTATATTACGACTTTGAAAATCACGAAACATAAAAAATTTATGATCGGTATGAGTGAGGTAGCTGCTGAGCGCTTCAAAATCATCCATCAGTTTTTGTTTGTCGTATGGTTTTCTAAGCGCATCTAAAAAATAAAATTTAAAATAAAGCAGGTCGGCCATGATCGCCTGTTTGCCAAATTCGCTGTTAGTAAGGCATTTGCTGTAGTCAAGCCCATCATCTCCATTTACCTGCAACTCAGCCAGTTTTTCCAAACTTTGCTTAAACAGGTTGTAAACTTCCGGCACATGGCCTTCGGTTTCTAACCGGTTGATGAGTGAAATATTGCCATAATCTTCCTGCAGGTAGCATTTTTTATCATTGCTCACGGCAATAATATTGGCAACCGGCAGGTTTCTTTTATAAAAGTGTTCGCTGAAGTACAGAAACGATTCATTTTCTTTTACGTTAGCGCCGTAAGTGCCAATTACTGAAAGATCATTTTGCCACATCCTGAAATACCTTCTTTCACTTCCGGCCTGTTGCAATACATCAATAGATGTGGGCTTTTTGCCGGCCCAGTTTATATACAACTCAGTTATTTTATCAATCATTCTCTGCATCGGGCAAATGTAATCTCAAAAGCGTAGATTGAAAAATCTGCGTGCAACCGAAATTGCTTATTGCAGCTTTTTTGCGTGAGTTTGAATTGAACCGGTATTTCGGCGCTCTTTCGTATCTTAGCCACTCATCAAAAAGATTTATTCATGCCAGTGATTTTACCGGTTGAAGGCAAGCTGCCGCAAATAGGAGAAGATTGTTATATAGCTCCCAATGCAACTGTTGTGGGCGATGTGGTAATGGGAAACCAGTGCAGTGTATGGTTTAATGCCGTAGTGCGCGGAGATGTAAATTTTATAAAAATTGGCGATAAAGTGAATATACAGGACGGTGTGATCATTCATTGCACGTACCAAAAATGCGGAACGACCATTGGGAGCAATGTGTCAATAGGGCACAGGGCCATTGTACACGGCTGTACCATTCACGATAATGTGCTGGTAGGAATGGGTGCCATTATTATGGATAACGCGGTAGTGCACAGCAATAGCATCATTGCTGCCGGGGCGCTGGTGCTTGAAAATACGGAAGTAGAACCGGGCACCATATACGCCGGGGTGCCAGCCCGCAGAATCAAAGATATTTCGCAGGAACTGATCCACGGCGAGATCAACAGAATAGCGGATAATTATATTAAATATTCAGGTTGGTTTAAAGACCAGAATACGCCATAATTATAAAAGCCGGTTTTATAGCCCGGCTTTTATAAAAAAATATAAAGAAGGTTTTAATAATCTCCCAAAGTTTCCTGTAATTGTGCCAGGGCTTTTCCCAGTTGTTCATCGTTAGGGGCCACACCATGCCAGTTGTGATCGTTTTCCATAAAATCTACGCCTTTACTCATAATGGTGTTCATCATAATAGCAATGGGTTTTCCCTTTCCTACCACTGCCCGGGCTTTGTCCAGAGTGGCTACCACGTCATCCATATCGTTGCCGTTCATTTCAAGCACATGCCAGCCAAATACGTTGAATTTTTCTGCCAAATTACCCATATCCATCACATCGTAAGTGCGGCCGTCAATTTGCTGCCCGTTCCAGTCCACGCTAGCAATCAGGTTATCTACTTTATGGTGGGCTGCAAACATGATCGCTTCCCAGTTTTGGCCTTCGTTCAGTTCCCCATCTCCATGCAGTGAATACACCAGGTGCTTATCGCAGTTAAGTTTTTTAGCGAGCGCTGCGCCAATGGCCACGCTCATGCCCTGGCCCAGCGATCCGCTGGCAATTCTTACGCCCGGCAAATTTTCGTGAGTAGCAGGGTGGCCCTGCAGGCGACTGTTTATTTTTCTGAAGGTAGCCAGTTCCTTCACATCAAAATAACCCGCTCGTGCCAGTACTGAATAAAACACCGGCGAAATATGCCCATTGGAAAGGAAAAACAAATCTTCGTCTTTACCATCCATATTAAAAGCGGGATCGTGCTTCATGATTTTAAAATAAAGCGCTGTAATAAAATCTGCACAACCCAAAGAACCTCCGGGGTGGCCGCTTTTAGCGCCATGTACCATTCTTAAAATATCCCGCCTTACCTGCGATGCTATTTCCTGTAAATTTGCCATACTATTGCTTTTGTGGTTTAGCTACAAATTTGCGATTATTTAACTGATTTCCTTGAAATAAAATCATTTGTATTTAAAAATTTACGAAAACGATTGTGTAGGTAAGGTAAAAAATACTTGACCATTTCAAAGTTCTGCTTACCTTTGACCGGTAAACCCTTATTGAATGCTGGAAATTCTAGTTACCGCTATAGTTTCTTTCATTGTTGCATTTCTGGCAATTCCAGTTGTCATATTAATTGCAGACAGAAAGAAATTATACGACGTTCCCGATGAAAGAAAACTTCACACGCATGCTATTGCGTCATTGGGTGGCGTGGGCATATTTCTTGGATTTATGTTTTCGTGCCTGCTCACCATCAATATATCTGTAAATATAGAATTCCAGTATTTTTTAGCAGCATCGTTCATGATATTTTTCATTGGTTTAAAAGACGATCTGGTATTGCTTTCGGCAACCAAGAAGTTTATTGCGCAAATCATGGCTGCTGCTATTATCATTCATTTAGGCGGCATCAGAATTGAGAGCTTTTATGGAATTGCATCTATTGATATGTTAGACCCTATGGTTGGCATTCCATTTACTTATGTTACTATCATACTTATCATGAATGCCTTCAATCTTATTGACGGGATTGATGGCCTGGCTGGTAGCCTGGGTTTGCTGGCCACCCTGCTGTTGGGAACGTATTTTTATTTTGCTGGTATGTATGCCTATACTTTATTTTCTTTCTCATTGTCGGCAGCATTGCTTGCGTTTCTCATTTTTAATTATAACCCGGCAAGAATTTTTATGGGGGACTCGGGCTCATTGCTAATAGGCACAGTTGCTTCTATATTAACGCTAAAATTCATAAATGTGGCAAGTGCGCCCGGTGCTATCGTTCCGGTAGCCTCTGCGGCAGCCATTGCTATTGCTATTATTATCGTACCGCTTGTAGATACTATTCGGGTGTTTTCGATCCGTATAATTAAAGGCCGGTCGCCTTTTTCGCCTGATCGCAACCACATTCATCATTTACTTTTAGACAGAGGTTTCAATCACTCAACAGTTACGCACATTTGCGTGGTTTCTAACATTGTACTCATCATGGCCACTTATCTTGCCAGGTCAGTAGGCAATACCTGGCTCATTATCGGGCTGTTTGCCACCTGTTTTACAATTATGGGGTATTTGTATTTCAGTCTTCCCAAGCGAAAATTGGCTTACCACCGTCAGTACCTTGCTAATCTTAGCAGGCAGCAGCAGTTTAAATCGCGCTCAAAAGTCATCAATCTAAATACCAAAGAAGAAATAGCGGCAGAAAAAGTGAACGGTTAAACCTCGTATTTAATAAAACCCTGTTATTATTATCAACAGGTTTTTGTTAGTTTTGTAAGCTAAATTATTTGTTATGCAAGATCAGATCAACAGGCTTATTAATGCTTGTGAAGAAAGTATGAAAAAGGCAATCGGGCACCTTGAGCATGAATTGACAAAAATCCGCGCGGGAAAAGCAAATCCGCAAATACTTGATGGCATTATGATAGATTATTACGGCTCTATGGTTCCCGTTAACCAGGTGGGTAATATTACGGTTCTGGATGCGCGTACCCTGAACATTCAACCCTGGGAAAAAAATATGCTGCAGCCTATTGAAAGAGCGATCATTGCCGCAAACATCGGCATCAATCCTCAAAACGACGGCGTGAACATTCGCTTATTTTTGCCGCCTCTTACTGAAGAAAGAAGGAGAGAACTGGTTAAAAAGAGCCAGGCTGAAGGCGAAACTTCTAAAGTAGGTGTGCGAAGTGGCAGACGGGATGCTATTGAAGCCATTAAAAAACTGCAGAAAGATGGCCTGAGTGAAGACGCGGCTAAAGATGCCGAAGCAACTATACAGGAACTGACCGACAGGTATACTGCTGTTGTTGAAAAACTTCTTGCAGCTAAAGAAAAAGAGATCATGGCTATATAACCAGCCAACCTATACTATAATTTTTTTGCATGCCACAGTACCAATTACACAAAATAAGCACCAGGGCCCCGGAAGGTTTTGAAAAGAGCGCAACAAAGGAAGAAACAGAGAAAATTGTTTTAGAACTGAACGAGCTGCAAAACCTGTTGTATGCCGAAGGTAAAAATGCTGTTTTGGTAGTACTACAAGGGCTAGATGCCAGCGGTAAAGACGGTGTGATACGTAAAATTTTTGGCCGCATGAACCCGCAGGGCGTAGATGTAGTATCGTTTAAAGCGCCCACTGAGGAAGAATTGAGGCACGACTTTTTATGGCGTATTCACAAAAGCACCCCAGCAAAAGGGCGGATACAGATTTTAAACCGTTCGCATTATGAAGATATATTGGTTACCCGCGTGCACGGCTGGTGCAATGATAAGCTTGCAAAAAAGAGAATGGAATGCATCAACGATTTTGAAAAACTGATCCAGGAGCACAACAATACCCATATTTTGAAGTTTTACCTGCATGTGTCAGCAGAAGAACAGCAGGAGCGCCTCAACGAACGCTTGACAAATCCCACAAAAATGTGGAAGTACAATAAAAGAGATTTTGTAGAAGCCGCATTAAGGGATAAGTATTATAAAATGTATGAGGATTGTTTTAAAAACTGCAACAAGCCAGAGTGGATCATTGTGCCTTCAGATCAAAACTGGTATAAAGAATACACCATTGCCAAAACCCTTCGAGACATGCTGAAGGGTTTGAATATGCAATACCCATTGTTGCCGCAGGATGTTGAATAATGTTGTGTTGTACTTCGGATTGAACAGCCTGTTTTTTTGTCTGTAATCATAAAAACAAATAATATGGGAATGCTTAAAGAATTTAAAGAGTTTGCTGTAAAAGGTAATGCAATTGACCTTGCTGTCGGTGTAATCATAGGCGGTGCATTTGGTAAAATTGTTACCAGCATTATAGATGATCTTATTATGCCGATTGTAGGGGCATTAATCGGCAAGCCGGATTTTAGCAGTCTTTACCTGGTACTCAAAGGGAATGTTCCTCCGGGTACAAAATTGGAGGAGGCTAGAAAGATTGCTGATACCTCAATCTTTGCATATGGTAATTTTATTACTGTAGCAATCAACTTCCTACTTCTGGCATTAGTTGTATTTTGGATGGTTAAAGCAATTAATAGAATGAAGAGGGAAAGAACGGTAGAGGAAACTCCGGCAGAACTATCTTCTACAGACAAGCTTTTAATGGAAATTAGAGATTCGCTTCAGCGCAAAGCCTAACCTTTTTCTATGACACATTTCATTACTTTTGCCAAGTCCTGCGCCTGCCGCAGGACTTTGTTTCTTATATTTACCCTTTAATTGAAAATTTTGGCAAACACAACATACCAGATAAAATTAGCGCAGTTTGAAGGCCCATTTGACCTTTTGCTGTTTTTTATTGAAAGAGATGAATTGGATATTTACAACATACCTATCACAAAAATTACCAACGATTTTTTGGCGTACATCCGGGAGCAGGAGTCTTTGAACATTGAACTGTCGAGCGAGTTCATCTTATTTATTTCCACACTCATGCGTATCAAAGCCAAAATGCTGATACCTCGTAAAGAACTGGATGCTGCCGGCAATGAAATTGACCCGCGCGAAGAACTGATCAACAAAATTCTTGAATACAAAAAATTCAAGGAAGCGTCAGCACAAATGGCCGAAATGGAAGCCTCTCGTATGCTGATGGTAAAGCGTGGTAATATTTTGAAGGAACTGGCACAGGTGGGAGAGGAGGCAGGGGAAGGTACGGAGATACAAGCACTATCGCTGTTTAAACTGATGCGGGCTTTTGAAAAGGCCATGCAGCGCTATAGCGATAAAATGAATAAACCTGTGCACACCGTGGTACGCTATAATTATACCATGGAAACGAGCAGAGATTATGTAACTACCCTGGCTTCAAAAGAAAAAACTATATCGTTTGAAAAACTGTTTGAAGTGGCGGAAAATAGGGTGCATGCCATTTTTCTGTTTCTCTCAGTACTTGAATTAGTGCAGCAAAACTTTATGAAAATTCTTACCGGCGAAGGCAAAAACAATTTTATACTCGAATATGTAGAGCCTGAAGACCGCGATGAAGTGATGACCCAAACTGAATCAACATTCTAAAACAGAAATTAACCAATTGCTGTTAGAGCTTCTTTCAGCAATCTTATTTTTTCTTCCGCGTCAGCTTTTTTTCTCCGCTCCAGTTCCACCACATCGGGTTTGGCATTTTGTACAAACTTTTCGTTGCCCAGCTTTTTCTCAATGCTGGTAAGAAATCCTTCAAAATGTTTCAGCTCTTTTTCCAGTTGCTCTTTTTGAGATGAGGTGTCTAAAGCTGTTTGTGGCTGAACGTAAAATCTATCTTTACCAACCAGCACGGTTACGCATTGCTCCACCATTTTATCAGTAAAGTCAAGTGTTTCAATATTCACCTGTTTTTGCAGAATACCGGCTATAGCTTTGTAATTATCAGTATAAGCTGTTTGCACAAAAAGATTTACAGGCTCTTTGCTTTTGATGTTGTTTTTTACTCTTACATCCCTGATGGCTGAAATGCTTTGTTTTAATAATTCGCCTTGCGATAGTATGCTTTCATCAAAACTATCAATAGCTAAAAATTGTGCAATACTGAGGCTTTGGTTTTCTGCGTTCAGCAGGGAATAGATTTCTTCTGTAACGAAAGGCATGTAAGGATGCAGCAGTTGCATCAATTCTTCAAAAAAGTAAACGGTTTTGTTATAAACCTCAGCGCTTATTGGCTGATCAGCTGCGGGTTTGGCCCACTCAAGGTACCAACTACAAAAGTCATCCCAAATAAGCGAATAAATAGTTTTTAACCCTTCGCTTAACTTAAATTGAGCATGTAGTAACTCCACTTCTTTTTTGACCTGGTTCAGTCGGCTTTCAAACCATGTGGCAGCAAAGCTTCCGTGGGTTTGCGGCTCATCTTCCTTTATTCTTGCAGCCCACATTTTCACCAGCTTTAGTGCGTTCCAGATTTTATTATTAAAATTCCGACCCTGCT
Organism: Bacteroidota bacterium; assembly: GCA_023423285.1. Lineage (GTDB taxonomy): Bacteria > Bacteroidota > Bacteroidia > Chitinophagales > Chitinophagaceae > Niabella. The sequence continues at coordinate 5,259 of JAFAFV010000058.1, read as the reverse complement.
CCAGCGAGCTTTCATCAAACAAAAGATCGTTGCCTGCCGGCGATGAGATCATGATGCCAAAACGAACCGCGTCTGCGCCATAAGTATCAATCAGGTTCAGCAGGTCGGGCGAATTGCCTAACTGCTTCGACATTTTTCTTCCCTGGCTATCGCGAACCATGCCGGTGAAGTACACGTGGCGGAAAGGAATTTCTTTTTCATATTCCAAACCGGCCATTACCATGCGCGCCACCCAAAAGAAAATAATATCCTGACCAGTCACTAAAACCGAAGTGGGATAGTAATATTTAATGTCTTCATTACCTGGGTTAGTAATGCCCTTAAAAACTTCGCTGGGCCAGAGCCAGGAAGAAAACCAGGTGTCAAGGACGTCGCTGTCTTGTATAAGATCATCCATCGTCCATCGCCCATTGTTAATTTTAGCAAGAGCTTCTTCCTTGGTTTCGGCAACAATACAGGTGCCATCGGGCGCGTACCACGCAGGTATTTGCTGGCCCCACCAAAGCTGGCGGCTTATGCACCAGTCTTTTACATTTTCTAGCCAGTGCCTGTAAGTGGCCAAAAACCTGTCGCCGGGATGAATTTTAATGTCGCCATCTACAACTGCTTTCAATGCAGGTTCTGCCAGGTCTTTCATTTTTAAAAACCACTGTGTGGATATTTTTGGTTCTACCACTGCCTGGCTTCTTTGAGAAAAACCATTCTTATTTACGATGTCCTCTACTTTTGCCAGATACCCTGCTTTTTCAAGGTCATGAGTAATTTGTTTTCTTACAGCAAACCTGTCCTGACCAATGTACAGTTGTGCAGCTTCGCTCAGTGTGCCGTCGTCGTTCAGCGTATCTATTACTTCAAGATTGTGTTTTAAACCAATGTTATAATCGTTAATGTCATGAGCGGGAGTAATCTTTAAAGCGCCTGTGCCAAAATCTTTATCAACGTATTCATCAAAAATAACAGGCACGCGACGATTGATGAGTGGCACAAAAGCATAAGCACCCTGCAGGTGTTGGTATCGCTCATCATGTGGGTTTACACAAATAGCAGTATCGCCCAAAATCGTTTCGGGGCGCGTGGTAGCTACGGTGATATGGCCATCCGTTCCGTCTAATTTATACCGAACATAATACAGTTTACTTTGAACTTCTTTATATTCAACTTCTTCATCGCTCAAAGCCGTTTTGGCCACAGGGTCCCAGTTAATCATTCGTGCACCCCGGTAAATCAAACCTTTGTTATAAAGATCTATAAATACTTTAATTACTGCTTTGTAGTAGTGGTCGTCCATCGTAAAGGTTACCCTGTCCCAATCTACGCTGCAGCCCAGTCTCTCAATTTGGTTGTAAATGATGCCGCCATATTTTTCTTTCCATTCAAATGCATATTTCAAAAATTCTTCGCGCGTCAAAGTACTCTTATCAATCCCTTTTTCATCTTTTAGCATTTGCACCACTTTAGCTTCGGTTGCAATGGAAGCATGGTCACTGCCCGGAACCCAGCAGGCGTTGTAACCGCTCATCCGGGCGCGGCGTACCAAAATATCCTGCACCGTTTCGTTGAGGGTATGGCCCATGTGCAACACGCCTGTAACGTTGGGCGGCGGTATCACTACAGTAAATGGCTCCCTTTCATCCGGGTTACTTTTAAAGTATGCTTTTTGTTTCCAGTGCGCAGTCCATTTAGCCTCAACAGGCTTTGGTTCAAAATTCTTCGATAGTTCCATAAGGGTGCAAATTTAAGTATTGTGATAAGATTTTTGTTACATTTGAAATGTAAACGATTGTTAACGACTAAAACACCTCTTTATGTCAAAGCCAGTATTAACCAGCCAGGATTTTATTGACGCCGCCGCCATTTTAAATTGTTCTGTAGCTGCTATCAAAGCAGTTGCCGAAGTGGAATCAAGCGGTGGTGGTTTTCTTTCAACCGGAGAGCCTAAGATATTATTTGAACGGCATATCTTTTCCTCACGTACCCGCCATTTGTATGACCGCTCCAATCCCGGTGTATCCAACCCCAAACCTGGTGGTTATGGCGCCGTTTCCATTCAGCACAAAAGATTGCAGGAAGCAGTTTCGCTCGACAGAAATGCTGCTTTGATGTCCGCTTCGTGGGGAAAGTTTCAAATTATGGGATTTAATTATGCACTGGCAGGATTTAATTCATTGCAGGAGTTCATCACAGCGATGTATCAATCGGAAAGACAACACCTGATTGCATTCATCCAATTCATCAAACACACTTCACTTGATGATGAATTAAGAGAATTACGATGGGCAGATTTTGCACGTAAGTATAACGGGCCTCAATATGCTAAAAATAAATACGATACCAAACTAAATGCAGCCTATAAAAAATATGCAGCAGGTGAGAAGGCTGTGCCGCGTTCGCGTTCTACAGCCAAGCAGCCAATGGACATTGAGGTTTTGATGAAGAAACTAAAATCCCGCGCGGCAAAGGATGTGCCGGGTTATTTTTAATGCTATCTATAAGTGCAGATAATAATCTTTTAGCAATTGCACAAATGCTGCGGAGTACACCCCTTTTTCTTTGATCATCATTTTCCCGGCAGGTTGTTGTCCTTCAGAAAAGCTTCCTTCAACCATAATTCGGAATGCTGAATGGTTTTCTGTTTGGTGAACAAATGTAACTTGGTTGATGAAAAGCCCTGTTTTTAATAAAGCGCCCTGTAGCGCTTTATTACGTATTGCCGGTAGCAACAAATAAAATATACCCTGTGGAGAAAGTTGTTGTTGTATGATCCGGCATAATGTATCCAACGTTAATCCTTCGCTGTGGTGTGCAATATTTTTATTTGTGTTGCTGCTTCGCAAATCTGTTTCGTAAAAGGGTGGATTACTGATGATGACCTCAAACTTTTTATCAAAACAATAGTGTCTTACATCGGCATGGGTCATGGTGATGTTTTCTTTCCAGGGCGATGCCGCTGCGTTTTGCAATGATTGTAAATAATCCTGTTGCTGCAATTCAATGCCCGTAATATTGGCTGCGGTATTTTGCGCAAGCATCAGGCTTAGCAGCCCTGTGCCCGAACCAATATCTAAAATATGTTTTACCGTTTTCTTGTTTTGAAGCCGTTCTGCAACCCATGCGCCAAACAGGCAGGAGTCGGTTGTAACCTTCATGCTGCAATGCTGCTGATGTACTGTAAATTGCTTAAACTGAAAATAAGTATTAGACATTTCGTGGCGTTGGTATTACCATGTTGCTCTTGCTGCCGAGGGCACATTCAGTTCTGAAAACTCGCCTGCAAGGTATTTGTAATAACCGGTTATGGCTATCATACCTGCGTTATCCGTGCAATATTGAAAGTCGGGGATAAAAGTGTTCCACCCATATTTCTCACCGGCTTCAGTAAACGCTTTTCTTAAACCACTATTGGCAGATACGCCACCTGCAATACACAGATGTTTTATGTTTAAGTCAGCAGCAGCTTTTTTCAATTTATTCAGCAAAATGGTAATGATGCGGGTTTGTATGGATGCGCAAATATCAGCAAGGTTAGCTTCTATAAACTGCTGCCTTTCTTCTTCGCTGGCTGCAAAGGCTTCCTTATACACCTGGCTTTTACCTGCGTTCATTAAAAAATACAGAATGGCAGTCTTCAACCCACTAAAACTAAAATTGTATCCGTCCGCTTTCGGCTCGGGAAACTGAAAGCGCTGGTGATCACCTTCTTTGGCATATTTATCAATCAAAGGGCCGCCGGGGTAAGGCAGTCCTAGTAGTTTTGCAGATTTGTCGAACGCTTCACCCGCAGCATCATCAATGGTTTCACCAATAACTTTAAGCTGCGTGGGCGATTTGCATAAAACGATCTGCGTGTGGCCGCCGCTTACTGTCAAACAAAGAAAGGGGAACGATGGTTTTCTTTCAGGAATGAGATTGGCAAGCACATGCGCCTGCATATGGTTAACGGCAATCAGCGGTTTGTTTAAAGCCAATGACAAAGATTTAGCAAACTGCCCGCCTACAAGTAAAGAGCCGATCAGCCCCGGCGATTGCGTATAAGCTATTGCATCCACATGGTGCAGATTTACTCCGGCATTTTTCAGCGCCACATCTACAACGGGTACAATATGCTGCATGTGTGCACGCGAGGCCAGCTCTGGCACCACGCCGCCGTACTGTGCATGTATAGCCTGTGTGGCAATGTGGTTGGAAAGTATTTTGCCATCAACACAAACGCCTGCCGAGGTTTCGTCACAGCTTGATTCAATAGCCAGAATGGTGATTGCTTTGCTGATAGTAAGATGTTTTTAAAAGTGATTAATTATAACCAGCGCGAATATAGAACCTGGAAAGCAGAATGTAAAAAATTGTCTTATTTGCTTCTGATCGCTACCACCGGGTCCATCCTGGATGCCTGGATGGCGGGCACAATACCTGCAATAATGCCTACTAAAATACAAATGAGGAAAGTCCATACCATATTGCCTACCGAAACAAAAACCGGAAACTCAAGCGCCTGTGTGAGGATGACGGAAAGCGCCACCACAAGCAGCAAACCGATGATGCCACCAATGATGCAGAGAAATGCTGCTTCCAGTAAAAACTCTGTAAGGATGATGCGGTTTTTGGCCCCAACAGCTTTTTTTAGACCGATTTGCGGCGTACGCTCTTTTACGGTTACAAACATAATATTGGCCACTCCAAATAACCCAACAATCAGGCTGATGCCGCCAATAACCGCGCCGCCAATATTAAGGCCTACAAACGCTTCAGACACCTGGCCGCTGATATCGTCCATGTTGTTGAGCGCAAAGTTCGATTCGCCCGAAGGGCTTATTTTTCTGATGCTGCGCATGATGCCTTCCAGTTCATCAGTTAGCGCAGAAATGGGGATGCCTTCCTTGCCTTTTACTATGATTACGGGTGATGTGTTCAACTCGTTGTAAATGGTGCGTGCAAACTGAAAAGGGAGAATGACGCTTTTATCAAAATCCCAGCCACCGGTCATTTGCTTGCCCTTTTTTTTGATGATACCGGCCACAACAATCTTTCTTCCTTTTACTTTTATTTCTTTATTCAGCGCTAATTCAGGTGTTGAAAAAAGATTGCTTGCAATGTCATCGCCAATTACGGCAACATTGGTTCCGTAGCTAAACTCAGCATCAGAGATCTGCCTGCCGGTATTTACTTCAAGAGTTTGAATACTGAAATAATCATCAGTAACTCCGTATATTTTTGCATTGCTTAAAACGGTACCTCCAAATTCCACATTGTCCTGTGTATTGA
>JAFAFV010000053.1 GCA_023423285.1 Bacteroidota bacterium | reverse complement strand
ATGAACAATCAGAATAATTATAATAAATGGCAGCAACCCATTCTTCGTGCGGGTGATGACGAGGAGGAAGACCCTCAGGAAGAAAAAGACAAAAGAGACGATTTGATGATGCTGAACAAGCGTCTGGAAAAACTGTTTTTTGACAAGCGCGCAGTGTACCTGTGGGGAGTGGTAGATGATAAAAGTGCAAGGGAAGCTACTACTAAATTACTGTTGCTGGAAGCTGACAAACCCGGCGCCGAGATCAAATTTTATATTAATAGCCCGGGCGGTGTGGTAACAAGCGGCATGGTAATATACGATACTATGCAAATGATCAGTAGCCCGGTAAGCACTATTTGTATGGGCCTGGCAGCATCTATGGGTAGTATTCTATTAAGTGGTGGCGAAAAAGGCAAGCGCTTTATTTATCCCCACGGCGAGGTAATGATACACCAGCCATCTTTAGGAGGTTATATACGCGGGGTGAGTACAGACCTTGAAATTCAGGCTAAGCAAACGCAGCGTGTAAAACATATTGGTGCCAAAATACTGGCTGAAAACTGCGGTAAAACCATTGACGAGATCATGCGCGATTTTGACCGTGACTACTGGATGAATGCTGAAGAGGCCATTAATTATGGCATTGTAGATAAAATAATTGATAAATTATAAGGCATTATAATCAAGCTGAAAAACAGAATTGTTTTTGCTTACAGGGATAACGGCTTCACTATTCAGCGCTTTTATACATATTGTATAAAAAATTCTTGCAAAATTTCGTTCGTTTACAAATTCCCCTTACCTTTGCCTTCCAAATTTTTGGGGTAGCATCTTATTGCTTTTCACCTGATTATTGGGTAAGTTCTTTCTATAAGCCGAAGTAGCTCAGTTGGTAGAGCAGCTGATTTGTAATCAGCAGGTCGCGGGTTCGACTCCCTTCTTCGGCTCTTTTTTATTTAACCGGGTAGGTGGCCGAGTGGTTAAAGGCGACAGACTGTAAATCTGTTCTCTTCGGAGTACGGAGGTTCGAATCCTTCCCTGCCCACTTTAGTTTCAATGTGAAGATGTGAATGTGAAGTGAGAATTGTTTTAATTGATCATTTCAATATTCATATTTCCACATTAATATGCGGGAGTAGCTCATTTGGTAGAGCGATAGCCTTCCAAGCTATAGGTGGCGAGTTCGAGCCTCGTCTCCCGCTCTGCTAAGTTCTTTAAAGAAGGAAGTTGATGTGAGATTGTAAGCTCACAACTGCAAAAGCCGTTGTAGCTCAGTGGTAGAGCACTTCCTTGGTAAGGAAGAGGTCGTGAGTTCAATTCTCATCAACGGCTCTTACGTATGTATATAAAATCAGGCGAAATTGCTGATTTTACTATTATAAATTTTAAGTAAAAACAATTAAAAACTATAACAATGTCAAAAGAGACCTTTAAGAGGGAAAAACCCCACGTAAACATTGGCACCATTGGTCACGTTGACCATGGTAAAACTACGCTGACTGCTGCAATTACTGAAGTCCTTTCTAAACAAGGTTTAGCTCAGGCTGCAAAGTACGATGATATTGATGGTGCACCCGAAGAAAAAGAAAGAGGTATTACGATCAATACCGCGCACGTAGAATATCAGACTAATTCTCGTCACTACGCACACGTGGATTGCCCTGGTCACGCTGACTACGTTAAAAATATGATTACCGGTGCTGCACAAATGGATGGTGCCATTCTGGTTGTGGCTGCTACCGATGGTCCAATGCCTCAAACTAAAGAACACATTCTGCTGGCACGCCAGGTAGGCGTACCAAGCATGGTGGTATTTTTAAATAAAGTTGACCTGGTTGACGATCCTGAGCTTTTGGACCTGGTTGAAATGGAAGTTCGTGATGAACTGTCAAAACGTGGTTTTGATGGCGATAGCACTCCAATTATCAAAGGTTCTGCTACAGGCGCTTTGGCTGGTGACGAAAAATGGGTTGGTGCGATTACTGAATTAATGGATGCTGTTGACAGCTACATCCCTCTTCCTCCCCGCCCAATCGATCTTCCGTTCCTGATGAGCGTTGAAGATGTATTCTCAATCACTGGTCGTGGTACTGTTGCCACAGGCCGTATTGAAAGAGGTAAAGTTAAAACCGGCGAAGGCGTTGAAATCGTAGGTTTAATGGATAAACCATTAACGTCCGTTGTAACAGGTGTGGAAATGTTCCGCAAAATACTTGACGAAGGTGAAGCCGGAGATAACGCAGGTTTGTTATTACGTGGTATTGAGAAAACCCAGATCCGTCGTGGTATGGTTATCTGTAAACCAGGTTCTATCACTCCTCATACTGAGTTCAAATGCGAGGTATACGTACTGAGCAAAGACGAAGGTGGCCGTCACACTCCATTCTTCAACAAATACCGTCCTCAGTTTTACTTCCGTACAACAGACGTAACGGGTGAAGTTACTTTGAACGAAGGCACTGAAATGATCATGCCTGGTGATAATACTTCTATGACCGTGAAACTGATCACTCCAATCGCTATGGAGAAAGGTTTGAAATTCGCGATTCGTGAAGGTGGCCGTACAGTAGGTGCAGGTCAGGTAACTGAGATCATTAAATAATTGATTTTGTATCTCAAATAATAAAAATTAGCTAATTGGCAAATTGCTAATTAGCTAATTTTCTTACGGGCATAGTTCAATGGCAGAATAGCGGTCTCCAAAACCGTTGATGGGAGTTCGAATCTCTCTGCCCGTGCAATAATTTTAATAATGAATAAGTTTCTTGTATATTGTAGAAATAGCTACAAAGAACTGACAGAAAAAGTAACCTGGCCTAACTGGGACCAATTACAACAGTCAACAATGATTGTACTGGTCGCAACTATCATCTTCACAATTTTGATATGGCTGATGGATTTTATTGCTGGTGGCGGCCTGAATTTCTTGTACAAAACGCTTTATAGTTAAATAATGGAACAAAACACAATTGAAAATACAGCCTCTGAAACACCGCAGCAGGATACCAAATGGTATGTATTGCGGGTGGTAAGCGGCAAAGAGCGCAAAGTAAAGGAGTATCTGGATAAAGAAATTTCAAGAAGTGCTTTTGATAAAATAGTGAAGCAGGTTTTTTTACCCGTTGAAAAAGTATACAAAGTTCAAAATGGTAAAAAAGTAATGCGCGAAAGAAACTACTACCCTGGTTATGTGATGGTTGAAGTAGTGGGCGGGCAAATGAGCGATGACCTGAGAGATTTGATTGTAGGCACCAACAGCGTGATTCATTTTTTAGGAAAAGAAAACCCCATTGCGCTGCGCAAAGCCGAAGTAAATAAAATGCTTGGCCGAATGGATGAAATGGCAGAAGCTGGTGGCGTAAGCATGATCGAACCATTCATTGTTGGAGAAACCATTAAAATAGTTGAAGGGCCATTTAATGATTTTAACGGTGTGATTGAAGAAGTAAACGATGAAAAGAAGAAATTAAAAGTAACTGTAAAAATATTCGGACGTTCTACACCTGTAGAATTGAATTATATGCAGGTGGAAAAAATAGTTTAGAACTGATTGATTACATCATTTTAGAAAGTCGCATCAATTGAAGCGACTTTTTTTATTATTCTTTCCTTAACAATTTATTATGAGTTTTTAGGCGTTATTAGAGTATATATGGCGTCTCATACAGTAAAGACAGCCATACTGATGGTTTGGCATAGTTTTTAATCATATAGTAATTATCAGATTAATCATTAAAAGTTATAATTATGAACATCAGGAAAATTTTACCTTTTGCAGTGTTGGCCATTGTTATTTTTATGGTGGCATGTACCAATACAAAAAAGGAAGACGCATCTGTTAGCACAATTCCCAATCAGGATACCATAGGCCTTGCTGAGTACCAGCGGTGGAAAATGGAGAATGAAATAAAGGAGCAAATTCAAAATGAAAAGGACCAGCAAGCTGCAGCTGTAACAGCGGCACCCGCTTCGCGCAAATCAACTTCTACAGCAAGAACATCCTCTAGCAGAAGTAGTAGTGGTAGTGGTACATACAGTAGTGGAAGCAGTTCATCCGGCTCATCTAATTCCGGTACGGTAGCACAGCCTCAGCAGCAGCAACGCAAAGGAATGAGCCACACAGCTAAGGGCGCCATTGTTGGTGCGGCATCAGGTGCAGTAATTGGTGCAGTAGCTAATAAGAAGGACCGCCTTGGTGGTGGCGTGGTAGGCGGTGTAATTGGCGCAGCAACCGGTGCCGGCGTTGGTGCAATAGTTGATAAAAAAGAACGCCAGAGAGGTTATTAGATATATATATTTTAAAGGCAAAGCCGAACCGTTATTGGTTCGGCTTTTTATTTATGCAAAACCTTCTTTTTATTTTACCGTTATTTTTATTTTACCAGTTTTAACGCCTTTGGCAGATGCTTCAAACTCAATGGTGCCGGGTCCTTCGGCAGACTGAACCAGAGCAGTAAGCTGCCCGCTGAACAATTTCATAAATGGAGCCTGAAAAGATTCAAGGCTGATGGTATTGCCGTTTGCTGCAGCTTTGTATGAACCCGCGCCCCGCACTTTAAAGTGGATCTGCCTGGTTTCATCTGGACAAAAATTACCCTTTTGATCTACTATTTTTACATTAATAAATGATATGTCTTTACCATCTGCGCTCAGCATATTTCTGTCTGCTGTTAATACAATCCGGTGAGGTTTACCCGCAGTTTTGACCTCTTTTTCTGCAACGGCCTTACCATCTGCATCATAAGCAACCACTTTTAATGTACCGGGTTCGTACTTGGTATCCATCCACATCAGGCGGTAGCGTTTTTGCCTTTCAAAACTACGCGCGTTATACTGGCTGTTTGTAGCAGTGGCAGAAGTATCTTTTTTTACAATGCCCTGACTTTTCCCATTAATAAAAAGTTCAGCAGAGGGGTAATTCGTGTATACAAAAACCGGCGTCAACTGGCCTTCTCTTCCTTTCCAGTTCCAGTGTGGAACAATGTGCAAGGTTTTTTCACCAGGGTTCCAGTGGCTGCGGTATAAATAAAACCTGTCTTTGGGAATGCCGGCCAAATCTACAATACCAAACAGGGAACTATGGCTTGGCCAATCAGTATAATAAGGTGTAGGTTCACCCAGGTAATCGAAACCCGTCCAAACAAATTCTCCCATCATGTAATTCAAGTCATCATGCATTATAAAATTATCTTCTGGCAGATCGCTCCAGCCAGCATGTTCCACATCGTAAGAAGAGGATTGGTGATCGTCATACTTTGCCATTGATCTTTTCTCAACCGGGAATTTGTAAATGCCTCTGGAGCTTAATGTTGATGCTGTTTCTGTACCCAAAACCAACTCTTGTGGCAAAATTTTATAGGCATCGGGATAGCGGTGTGGGCGATAATTAAAGCCGGCTACATCCAATGTTGCAGCCATATTATTTTTATACACATGATCTGGCCTGTCCATGCCATTTGTTACAGGCCTTGTAGGATCTTCCCGATGGCAAATATCCTGTAGATATCTTGCCACGCGTGCGCCTGATTCACTGCTTTGCTCTTCCACCTCGTTGCCAATGCACCACATCACCACGCTGGGGTTATTGCGAAAATGATGAATCAGGTTTACTAGGTCTTTTTCAGCCCATTCATCAAAAAGTGTATTATAGCCGTTCTTCATCTTAGGAATTTTCCATTCATCAAAACTTTCTGGCATCAGCATCATTCCCATTTCATCGCAGGCTCTTACAAGTTCTGGTGCAGGCATATTGTGTGATGTGCGAATGGCATTCACGCCCATGTCTTTCATAATCCTTATCTGGCGGCGGATGGCGGCATCATTTACAGCCGCACCCAGTGGCCCAAGGTCGTGATGGTTGCATACACCTTTAAATTTTGTAAGCTTTCCATTTAGAAAAAATCCTTTATCAGGAATCATTTCAATGGAACGAATACCGAATGTTGTGCTGTAAGTATCTGCCTGGCGGCTGCCCTCATAAAGTACTGAAACAGCTTTGTATAAATTTGGTTCATCTATATCCCATAGTTTTGGATCGGTAACAATCAGTTCCTGCGTTACAATATTACCATCGTATTTTGATAAACTGCCTTTGGCAGTAGCTACCACGATCCCTGCAGCATTTTTAATATCTGTTTGTAAAATATATTTTGAAATGTTGCTATTATCAAATCCATCAATTTTAGTTTTGATCAGCACTTTTGCAAAATGTTTTTCAATCACGGGTGTAGTAATTTGTGTGCCCCATACAGGAATATGCACATCATCCGTAACGATAACATGTACGTTGCGGTACAAACCGGCACCAGGGTACCATCTTGAAAACTCCGGCGGGTTTTCCAACCTCACTGCTACCACATTATCAGCGTCCGGTTTTAGTTGTTGTGTAATATCAAAATAAAATGTATTGTAGCCGTAAGGCCAGTAACCCACGTTTACCCCGTTAATATATACTTTAGCCCTACTCATGGCGCCATCAAATTTTATAACGGCTTTTTTACCTTTTTCAAAAGCGGGTAGTTTAAATGTGTTTCTATACCAACCTACGCCTACAAAAGGCAAGCCCCCCGTTCGGCCTGCATGGCGCTCCGCTTTTGTCTGGCCATCCTGTACAATAGCCATTTCCTGCAAATCGTTGTAAGGGCTGAAAGGCCCGTAAATAGCCCAGTCGTGCGGCACGATAACTGATTCCCATTCAGAATCATTATAGTTGGGCTCAATGGCTTTGGCATCATCATCACGGGTAAATTTCCAATTCTTGTCTAATAAAATTTCGGTTCTCTGTGCAGATGTGATCAGACCCATCATGCACAATACATAAGCAATAACAACTTTCTTCATGTTTATTAAAATATAAATTATTGAATCATCGCCAGTGCAAATGGCGACTATTTTGCGTCGCACACTTGAACTGCAGAATAAATATCATCAGCCACCCGGCTATTATTACTCTCCATCCAAATGTCGCCATAAATGCCAGCAGGCATAACTACGGTATGGACTCCACCGCTCTGAAAGGTACATCATTTTTTGCGTCAGTTCTTTTTTACTGCTGTATTCAATCTGGTATAATTCTGCCATGGCCTTTTGTATGCCCAGGTCTCCGGGAGAAAAAATGTCTTCGCGTGTCATGGTAAACATAAGCAGCATTTCCACCGTCCAACGGCCAATGCCTTTGATTTGTGTAAGCAGTTCAAACAGTTCGTCATCGCTCATTTTATGCAGCCTGGCATCAGTCAATTTATTGGCAATAAAAAATTCACATACATTTTTTATATAAGTGGCTTTTGCATTTGAAAGACCGATGCCACGTAAAGTTTCGGTGGGAATGGCCAATATATCTTTTGCTTTGGGATTTTTATTTTTGAATAACTCAATAAAGCGGTTAAAGATAACCTTCGCCACTTTGGTGCTTAACTGCTGCCCGATGATAGACCGGCATAAGGAAAGCAGAATATTTTTTTGCAGTTCAAAGTTGTGTGCCCCGTGTTTTGCTATGAGTCTTTTTAAAACTTTGTCTTTTGATAAATGTTTGCGGTAGGGCATATCAGTTACCTGTTAATAATTTCGTTTTGTGTAAACTTTAAATGCTCAGCATAAGTAACCGCTAACCTGCAACCTATACCTTCAGTTCTCCAAGTTTCATCAGTGCGTAAAGCATACAGGTAATGTGCATACTTTGAATAAACTCATTATTGCGTAATTTCTTTTTAAATTCTTCAAGCTCCATCAGTTCAATACATATCTCTTCGTTGGGATCAAGGTTTTGTTCGGCCACTTTTTTTCCGCCGGTAGCCAGAAACATGTGCATCCAGTTGCTGTTGGTGCTTGGGTTGGCGCAGGTGCGGCCCAGGTATTCATACTTAGAAAATTCGTATCCGGTTTCTTCCAGCAGTTCGCGTCTGATGGCCGTCTCCAGGTCCGCGTCATCATCATCTACACAGCCGCCCGGAATTTCCCAGCATGTTTCGCCAATGGCATGCCTGTATTGTAATTCCATCAGCACTTTATTATCTTCTGTAAGCGCAAAGCAGGTAACCCACTCAGGAAACTCGTATACGTAATAGGGTTCAACTATTTTTCCAGAAGGCGTTTCGCACCTGTCTTTACGCACTTTAAACCACAAGTCGTTAAATAAATATTCTGATGAAATTGTTTTCCACTTCATTTAAATAATTTGATAATTTGGCAATTTGACAATAAGAGAATATGATAGTGTGTAAATGTTATAATCTAAAATCTGTAATATGGAATTTGTAATTTCTAATTCATTTCTACCACCTCATCTTATCTCTCAAATAATTAATCTGTGCCACATGGTGCCGCCCGTGCCATGCGTAAACCTGCAGGTAATACCACAGCGTCAGTTCTTTTTTGTATACAGGATGATATACTTTGCGCTGCCAGTCTTCATCTTTCAGGCTTTTTAAAAAAACGTACCAGCGCTTATGCAGGGCATATAACAGGGTAACTGATATATTTACCGGCAATTCTTTTACATCTGCCAGCTCTGCCCAGGCTGCTTCATCATAAGGTTTAATGGTGGGTACATCTTCCGTATAACCCAGTTTAAAACGCTCGCAGCCATTCATGTGGCTGTCGGCAATATGATGCACCAGTTGGTGAACGGTCCAGCCGCCTTCGCGGTAAGGCGTTTGCAACTGATGCTCATCAAGGTTGGCAATGGCAGCTTCTAATGCATTCGGCAAAAACTGTAGTTCATTCAGCATTTGATTTTTTGTTTCCGCCGAAAACACTGTTTGCTCCATTTGCCCAATCGGGTATTGGTTTTCTATTTCCATAACCAGATATTTTTTTATTGAGATCAATTCACCTTTAACAGTTCTACTTCAAACATCAGCGTAGCGCCACCGGGTATGTCTTGTCCCGCGCCTCTGTCGCCATACGCCAGTTCAGATGGTATCCATAAACGCCAGTGGCTGCCTTCTTTCATTAAAGGGATGGCAATTTGCCAGCCTTTTATAAGCTGCGTAAGCCGGGCTGTAAACGGCTGATTCCGCTTAAAAGAACTGTCAAATTCTTTACCGTTCAGCAAAGCGCCTTTATAATGCGCCGTAACAGAATCGCCAGGCGCCGGTTGCCTGCCGGTACCTTCTTTTAATATTTCATACTGTATGCCCTCGGGGAGCGATATAATGCCGGGCTTGGTTTTATTTTCATCCAAAAATTTTTGCCCTATTAATTTTTGTTCTTCAAGTTTTCCGTTCATAAACTTTTTTAATTTGTCTTGTAAACCCATAAATTTATTTTAATCCTCACGTAAAGATTTTCCTGTTAAATGAATGAACACATCTTCAAGGTTGGCGCTTTTTACCTGCCTGGGACGTTCAAAGCCTGTTGCCACAAGGTCGTCTATTAATTGATCAGGATTGCCCAGCGCAACAATCTCACCCGAATCAATGATCGCGATCCGGTCACAAAGGTATTCTGCTTCATCCATATAATGTGTGGTAATGATAACGGTAGTGCCTTTTTGATTGATCATTTTTATCAGTTCCCACAAGTTGCGGCGTGCCTGAGGGTCAAGCCCGGTGGTGGGCTCGTCTAAAAAAATAACTTTTGGCTGGTTAATGAGCGTGGTAGCCACCGAAAAACGCTGCTTTTGACCGCCGCTCAGGTGTTTAAATTGGGCTTTTGCTTTTTCTTCAAGGTTTACCGAACGCAACAGCTCTATGCCATCCACGTCTTTGTTGTAAAGGCCGGCAAACAAATCAATAAGCTGCACCAGGTTGAGGCCGGGGTAGTAACCACTGGCCTGTAGCTGAACACCGATAATGCTTTTAATAGCATCTGCCTGTTTGTCAATGTCGAAATTGGCAACCTTTACACTGCCCGAAGTTTTAGGACGAAGCGTTTCAATAATTTCCAAAGTGGTAGATTTTCCGGCACCGTTGGGGCCTAACAATCCAAATATCTCTCCTTCAAAAACTTCAAAAGAAATACCTTTTACTGCTTTAAAATCACCATAGTTTTTAACAAGGTCTGTTACCGAAATAATTGCTTCAGCCATGCGCTAAAGCTAAGAAATTGCTTTAAGAAACGGACCGATGAAATGATTAAAATTTCAACATAACAATGGCGTAATTTAATATTTATAAATTGACGACATTTGCCACGCAAAAACAGTAACATGAAGGTTTTTAAATTTGGCGGTACATCCATCAGCAGTATTGAAAGAATTCAAAATGTAAAACATATTTTGAAAGCGCATGAAGGAGAAAAACTGTTAATCGTTATTTCTGCAATGGGCAAAACAACCAATGCCTTAGAAAAAGTTACCGACGCGTTTTTCAACAATAAAAAAGAAGAAGCGCTATCGCTTTTTGATACGATAAAAAGAGAACACATTACTACCGCCAAGTATTTGCTGGTTACGCATTATTTACCCTGCGAAGCCAGGCTGAAAGATTTTTTTACCGAGGCAGAGTGGCTGTTGCATGATAAGCCCGTACAATCTTACGATTATTATTACGATCAGCTTGTATGCATTGGCGAACTGCTTTCAACCACCATCCTAAGCTTTTACTTAAACGAAATGAAAGTGCCCAACCAATGGCTGGATGTAAGAGATATCATCAGAACCGATCACAATTTTCGCGATGCGAATGTTGACTGGGAATATACGGAACGGCAGGTGACCAAACAGGTATTACCATTGCTTGAACAGCGCATGATGGTGCTGACACAGGGTTTTATTGGCGCTACTGACGAGAATGAAAGCACCACACTGGGAAGAGAGGGAAGCGATTACACGGCTGCTGTTTTTGCCAATATGCTTGATGCCGAAAGCCAAACGATATGGAAGGATGTGGAAAGCGTGATGAGTGCCGACCCACGGGAAGTGGCCAACGCCGTGCCGTTGCCCGAATTGAACTATAACGAGGTAATTGAAATGGCCTACTATGGTGCGCAGGTTATTCACCCAAAAACGATAAAACCGCTGCAAAACAAAAGCATACCACTTTACGTGAAATGCTTTTTAGATCCTGATCTGCCGGGCACTGTTATTCACAACAAACCAGTGAAAGCATTGCCACCTGTTATAGTGTTGAAAAAAAACCAGGTAATGTTGGAACTGAAATCAAAGGATTTTTCTTTTGTGGGAGAAGAACATACGGGCACGCTGTATCACATGTTTGATAAACTCGCCATGCAGCCAAACCTTACACAAAATGGCGCCATCGGTTTTATTTGTGTGTTTGATTACCGGGAAGATAAGATTGGCCAGCTTGCCACTGCTGCTGCTGAAATTTTTGATGTGCTGGTTACGCCCGGCCTGCAATTGCTTACTATCAGGCATTATAACGATGAAAGCATACAACAATATGTAGCCGGAAAAAAGTTTTTGATAAAACAGCAAACGGTGCAAAACCTCAGGATGCTTTATTAGCTATATGGCCTAATCTATCCCAATTAAAATGGTTTGCACCATTTTACGGGCCACCGGTTTCTCGCGATAAATGGCCGGAGACCAATTGGACATTTTGTGTATTTTGCCAATCAGTTCATGGTCAAAATAATCATTCACACCTTTCACCACTTTAAAGTTTACGGGTGTTCCGTCAGCGTCAATAATGTATTCCACCTGCACTGTGGCCTTGGTTACATTTTCGGGCAGATAGGCAATCATTTCATTGCCTAATAGTTTTAAGAAGGTTTCATACGCTACAATGCCGCCAGGGTACTCAGGCCATTTGGCAACAGCATCAGCGGTATGATCTATTTTTCTTACCCGTTTTTCATAAACGCTTTTAACTGGTGGTGGTGGCGGCAAAAACCGTTCACTTACCGGGCCGGCATTATACACTGCATATTCGCCGTTATCTTTTACCATAGCAATGGGCAGTTGCTTGTGTTTTTCAAAATATTCAAAAGCCTGCTCCATTATATTACTGAAAGCTTTAAGAGTGGTATTATCCTGGGTAAGCCGCGCAAGATATTCATAGCTCTTCTTCACATCATACCTGATGGGGAAAATGTGAACGGGGATAAAATCCTGACCTGCGCTTTTACTTCCCGATGTTAAAACATATAATTCAGCCATTTGGTCGTCTTGAATAGGAATGCACCCAACCGTGGCACAGCCGCCATGAATGTAAATATCTCCACCGGGTTTTACCGGGTCGCTCAATAGCCTGTCTGAAGCATTGGGATAATTTAAACCCAGAGAAAGATAATAGCTACTGTTTGGATTAAAATGATTGATATAATAAAAGCCTTCGGGCACCTGGTAATCACCTTCAAAACGCTTGGGGCCCAGGGTGCCCGCCAAAGCGCAAACTTTATAAATCTTTACCAGCTTATAAGGTTCCTGTGCTGAATTCTTTGCCCACACCTCCAGTTGGCTGTCATATTTAAACGATCTTAAATAGATGTATTTTGACGGCCACGTCAGTCCTTTCAAATGAAACAATGTTTTTAGCAGAGACTCATATTTTACAAAAGATTCGCCGGGTCTTTTAAAAGACCGTTGGTAATCAACAAAGGAGCTACTGGTTGGAGCAGCATTTTCAAAAGAAGTTTGTGCCTGTAAGCCCGAAATTATAAGTGCAAAAGCGAAAGTTAAAGCGAAAATTTTTCTCATCTGTAAATATTTCCTTTTAAGATAGTCCATTCAATTTTAGAATACCAAAGCTTTATTTTTTGTGTGCTTACAGAAATAACGAAAGAATAGATCATTTTATTTCTGAAGCTTAAAACTTTCTCAAAATTAAACTTTAAAAGTTAAAGAAATACTTAATTATTCCCACTTTGGAGTATAATTTCTGTTTAACAGCAAACGCTTGCGCCTATCTTTGCCGCATGCAAAAAATAGGAATTTTAGGTGGTGGTCAGTTGGGCCGTATGCTGTTGCAGGCAGCAGCAAATTACCCTGTAGAAACCTTTATACTTGAAAACGAACTGCATTGCCCTGCTGCCCATCTTTGCCACCATTTTACCAAAGGCGACATTAGAAATTACGATGATGTATACAACTTTGGCAAAGGCCTGGATGCTATTAC
This sequence comes from Bacteroidota bacterium, assembly GCA_023423285.1. Lineage (GTDB taxonomy): Bacteria > Bacteroidota > Bacteroidia > Chitinophagales > Chitinophagaceae > Niabella. The sequence continues at coordinate 13,018 of JAFAFV010000053.1, read as the reverse complement.
AATTGAAATTGAAAATGTAAATATTGATGCGCTGGAACAACTTGAAAAAGAAGGCAAACGGGTATATCCAAGGCCTTCGGTTTTGCGCACCATTTGTAATAAGGCATTTCAAAAAACATATTATACCAATCACAAAATTCCAACGGCCGAGTATATTCTAACAAAAAACAGAAGTGAATTGCAGAGTGCAAAAGATTTTCTGCCCGCGGTTCATAAGCTTGCCGAAGGCGGTTACGATGGGCGCGGCGTTCAGATAATTCATGATGAACAAGAAATTTGTCTTGGATTTGATCAGCCATCGGTACTTGAGAAGCTGGTAGATGTGCAAAAAGAAATTGCAATGATGATTGCTGTTAGCAACAAGGGCGTAACGGCCATCTTTCCACCGGTGGAAATGATTTTTGATAAAAGCCTCAACCAGCTTGACCTGCAGTTATGCCCCGCTGAAATAGAAGAAGAAACTTATTGGAAAGTAGAAGCCATTGCGCTCACAACGGTTAAGAATTTTCAATCGCCCGGAATTTTTGCTGTAGAAATATTTGTAACGCCTGGCGGTGATGTATTGGTAAATGAAACCGCGCCACGCGTGCACAATAGCGGACACCATACAATAGAGGCTCATTTCACCAGCCAGTTTGATATGCTGTGGCGCATCATGCTCAATTACCCGCTGGGTTGTACTGATGCCATTCAAAATTCTGTAATGGTAAACATTATTGGCGCAGAAGGGCATAGCGGCCTTGCACATTATGAAGGACTTGAGGAAATGCTGAAAATTGAAAACGCTTTTTTTCATATTTACGGAAAACAATTGACAAAGCCTGGCCGTAAAATGGGGCATGTAACCATCATGAGCAATGAAAAAGCCGACCTGATGCACAAAGCCAATAAATTGAAGCACGGGTTAAGAGTGGTGGCTAAAAGCTGATCAATAGTGATCCTTTTGCATTCAATATTTCAAGAACCAAAAAACGAATTTTCCGCATCTGAAAAGCTGCCTTTTCCGTAATGCTGCACAAGGTTTTAACTGTTACAGCGTCATATATTTAATTCTGATTTAACTTTAACGGAACTAAACCAATAAATTTTGAGATATCTTATCTTTTGCATGGTTGCAGTGGTACTGCTCACATCATGTGGTGGCGGAAAGAATGAAAAAGGCGGCGGCGAGCGAAAACGCCCCACGCCTAAAGTTGACGGCTACATCATTAAAACCGAAGCTTTTTCTGAGACAATTGAAGTTCCTGGTTCTGTTTTGGCAAATGAAGTTACAGAAATCCATCCCGAGGTTTCTGGCAGGGTGGTGCGGCTGAATGTGCGCGAAGGTCAATTTGTAAGCCGGGGCACTATCATTGCTAAAATTTACGATGGAGATTTACAGGCACAACTAAAAAAATACCAGGCTCAATTAGGCATTGCAAGAGCGAATGAAGAGCGTGCTTCTAAACTGCTTGCCATACAGGGCATCAGCCAGCAGGATTATGATGCGACTCTGCTTAATGTAAGAAATATTCAGGCAGATATTGAGATCGTACGCACTGAAATTGCGCGCACCGAAGTAAGGGCGCCGTTCAGCGGTAAAATGGGTTTAAAAGGCATCAGCCCCGGCGCTTATGTAACCCCTGCAACAGTTATCGCCACCATTAACCAGGTAAGTACGTTGAAAATTGATTTTTCAGTTCCTGAAAAATATACCGGTATGATACGCAACGGGCAGATCGTAAGTTTTACCACTGAAGGTAACAGCAGGGAATATTCCGCAAGGGTAATGGCCACCGAATCGAATGTGGATGTGGCCAACCGAAGCCTTACAGTAAGAGCGGTAGTGAATAGTACAACAGAGGGGCTTGTACCAGGATCGTTTGCCCGTGTAAAGATCATTTTTCCACCCAATTCGTCCGCCATTTTTGTTCCCACCAACTCGGTAATCCCAACGGGGAGAGATAAACAGGTAATTGTGAGTGTGGATGGACGTGCAAACTTTAATAATGTTGAAACTGGCGTAAGAGATTCTTCCCGCATTGAAATTGTGCGTGGTCTCAAACCAGGCGATACAATATTGGTAACCGGCATCATGTCTACCCGCGCTAATGACAGTTTAGCATTTGGAAAAATTGTTAATTAACCAGTTAGTAATTAACTGTAATTATTAGCCATCAATTATTAACCAAGCACACTAATGAATATATCCGAACTCTCGTTACGCCGCCCGGTATTGGCCATAGTGATGAACCTCATTATTATCGTGTTTGGTATTATTGGTTTCACCAGGCTTGGCGTGAGAGATTATCCAGCTATTGACCCGCCGAACATTAGCGTGCGCACTTCTTACGGAGGCGCCAACGCCGATATTATTGAAACGCAAATTACCGAGCCGCTCGAAAAAGCCATCAATGGTATTGCCGGTGTAAAAAATATTACCTCCAGCAGCAGCAGTGGCAGCAGCTTTATCAATGTAGAGTTTGAACTGGGCGCTGACCTGGAAGCCGCTGCCAACGATGTGCGCGACAAAGTATCCGCAGCGCAGCGTTCGCTTCCGCCAGACCTGGAAGCCCCGCCAACCGTGAGCAAGGCTGATGCCAGCTCTGACCCCATCATTTCCATGACGGTGCAAAGTGATACCCGCAACCCGATGGAACTTTCTGAATACGCTAATAATAACCTGGTGGAGCAGTTGCAAACCATTCCCGGCGTGAGCAGCATCAGCATCTGGGGTGAGCGCGCTTTTGCCATGCGCATCTGGCTCGATCCAAACCGCCTTTCATCTTATGGTGTTACGCCTGCAGATGTTCAGGCGGCACTAAGAAGAGAAAATGTAGAATTGCCTTCAGGTAAGATCATGGGTGATAATACCGAGCTTACCATCAGAACGTTTGGGCAAATGAATACGGAGGAACAGTTTCGTGAACTGATCATTAAAAATGTAAATGGCTCTAACGTAAGGTTGCAGGATGTATCAACCGTGGTATTAGGCCCCGACTTTGATGAAAGGATTTTAAGAGAAAGCGGTGTACCCATGATTGCACTGGCCATTATTCCTTTACCAGGCGCTAATTATGTATCCATTGCTGATGAGTTTTACAGGCGCATGGAAACCATCAGAGATGAAGTTCCGGCAGATATTAAGCTCAATATTGCCATGGATCAAACGCGTTACATCAAGCGTTCCATAGCAGAAGTTGAAGAAACACTGATCATTGCTGTAGTATTGGTGGTTTTGATTATTTACTTGTTTTTCAGAGATGCACTCATGGCCATCAGACCGCTTGTTGATATTCCAGTGTCACTCATCGGCGCTTTCTTTATCATGTATATGATGGGTTACACGGTCAACGTGTTAACACTATTGGGCGTGGTGCTTTGTACCGGCCTTGTGGTGGATGACGGTATAGTGGTGGCTGAAAATATTTTTAAAAAACTGGAAAAGGGGCATGGTAAATACAATGCGGCATTGCTTGGATCAAAAGAAATATTTTTTGCAGTAATTGCCACTTCCATCACACTTGCCGTGGTGTTTCTGCCCATCATGTTTTTAGAGGGTTTTGTTGGCAGCCTGTTTCGCGAGTTTGGTATTGTAGTAGCATCTGCCGTATTGATATCATCTTTTGTATCACTTACTTTAACGCCCGTTCTTACTATAAAGCTGTCTAAAAAAGACGTACATAAAAAGTCGAGGTTTTACAATTTTACCGAACCCTTTTTTACAGGCATGGAAAATTTGTATGCAAAAACGCTCGCGGCTTTTATGAAGGTGAGATGGATTGCATGGATCGTGGTAGCCATTTGCGGGCTGATCATTTACCTCATCGGCAGCAGCATTCAGTCAGAGCTGGCGCCAATGGAAGATAAAAGCCAGTTCCGCCTCAGCCTTTCTGCACCTGAGGGCACTTCTTTTGATGCGATGGACTCATTTGTGGTAAAGGTTACACAATTTGTGATGGATTCTGTTCCTGAAAAAACCGTGGTGCTTTCCAACACCGGCAGCTTTGGTAGCAGCGGTTCCAACAGTGGCTGGGTGCGTGTGACGCTCACTGATCATAATGAGCGTGAACGATCGCAACAACAAATTGTAGATATGGTGAACCGGCACGTGGGGAAATTTCAGGAAGGGCGTGTGTTTGCGCAGCAGGATCAAACCATACAGGTAAACCGGCGTGGCGGCCGCGATGTACAGTTCGTGCTTCAAAATAATAATTTTGAAAAGCTTTCTGAAATACTGCCCCGGTTTTTAGAAGAAGCCGGTAAAAGCGACATTTTAACACAGGTGGACGCTGATCTGAAATTCAATAAACCAGAACTACGTGTTCATGTAGACAGGCTGAAAGCTGCTGCGCTTGGTGTAAGCGTAAGCGATATATCTGAAACCCTGCAATTGGCGTACAGCAATCGCCGGCTGGGTTATTTTACCCGTGATGGTAAACAGTACCAGGTGTTGGCGCAGGTAGACCGCATTAACCGCGATGACCCTGAAGACCTGAAAAAACTTTATGTAACCAACAACGAGGGACAAATCATCAGCCTGGATAATCTGACCACTATTGAGGAGTCTGTAACCTATCCAACCATTTATCATTTCAACAGGTTTAAGTCAGCAACGGTATCAGCCAGCCTCACACCCGGCCACACCATTGGCGATGGCGTGGATGAAATGAACCGCATTGCTGAGCGCCTGCTCGACGATACTTTTACCACTTCTTTAAGCGGCGCTTCGCGCGATTTTGCAGAAAGCAGCAGCAATACATTGTTTGCATTTATGCTGGCGTTGGGACTCATCTTCCTCATTCTTGCAGCGCAGTTTGAAAGCTTTATTGATCCCATTATCATTATGATCACCGTACCGCTTGCTCTTGCTGGCGCGTTTTTGTCGCTATGGATATTTGGCCACACTTTAAACATTTTTTCGCAGATCGGTATGATCATGCTCGTTGGTATCGTTACCAAAAACGGCATCCTGATCGTGGAGTTTGCCAATCAAAACCGCAGACTTGGAAAAAATAAAACAGAGGCGGTTTTATTTGCAGCAGAACAAAGGCTGCGCCCTATTTTAATGACAAACCTTGCCATGGCCTTGGGCGCATTACCCATCGCACTATCTTTAGGCGCTGCGGCCACCAGCCGCATACCGCTGGGTGTAGTAATTGTGGGCGGTATTGCGTTTTCTCTGCTATTAACCCTATACGTGTTGCCGGCTTTTTATACTTACCTTTCTTCTAATAAAAAAGATGTACCATTTGAGAAAAAATTAGAAGTTGAACAAAAAGAATTTCAGCATGCACAGCATTCTTAAAATATCTGTATCACTGTTTTTGTTGATGTTGTTTTGCAGCACGTCTTCAGCGCAACGTATTTTAACGCTTGATGAAGCCATTGCCACAGCGCTGCTTAACAATTATGAAATACAACTCGCACGCAACGATTCCATGATAGCGGCCATAGATTACAGTTACCGCAACGCTGTTTTTCTGCCCGCACTAAATGCTAACGCGAGCGTTGTAAGAAATAACAACCGACAAAAGCAGATACTGGCTGATGACACTGAAAGATCAGGCAAAGTAAAAAACCAAAACATACAAGCCAGCCTGGGGCTGAACTGGGTATTGTTTGACGGGTTGAGAATGTTTGCCACGCGCGATAAAGCTGCGGCTATTCTTCAGGCCGGTACTTATGTTGCCAAAACGCAGGTGGTAAATACCATTGCAGAAGTAGTGACTACTTATTACAACATTGCCCGCCAGGAGCAATTGGTTAAAGCCACCAATGTACAAATTAACCTGAACGAAGAGCGTGCAAAACTGGCTCAATACAAACTGGATATAGGCACAGGCGCTAAACCGGATGTGCTGCAAAGCAGGGTAGACCTGAATGAGCAAAGATCTATCCGTATGCAGCAGGAAGTTTTTATCGAACAATTAAAACAAGAACTCGTTCAGGCAATGAACAGCAACATCAGGCCGGATGAATTTGAAATACCTGATACCATTCCTGTAAACTATGGCATTAACCTGGGTGATTTGCAGGACGGCATTGATTTGACAAACCCAGCGTTGCTCCTGGCAAGATCTAATATTGAAATAGCTGAATACACTTTAAAAGAAAGCCGCGCAGACAGGTGGCCTACAATCAGCTTTAACTCGGCTTATAACTATAGTAGAAACAGTAACCAGGTGGCTATTAATCCTTTTACAACTAAGATGAATCAGGCTAACGGCTACAATTATGGCTTTGGAGCTTCCATTCCTATATTCAACCAGTTCAGGGTACAAAAGCAGATCAGGCAGGACAGGCTGGCCGTGAACTTTCAGCGCCTGAATTATGACAACCAACGTTCCATTTTAATGATGAACCTCTTCAAGCAGTTTAAGGCTTACGAGCAGCAAAAAAGGCAATTAAAGTTGGAGGAAGAAAATATACAGTTAGCGCAGGAAAACGTAGATATAGTTTTTCAAACTTACAAATTAGGTATGGCTACACTGATACAGTTGCGCGAAGCACAGTTTAGCCTGGCACAGGCTTACGACCGGCTGATAGCGGCGCGTTACAACGCTAAGGTTTCAGAAACGGAACTGATGCGGCTGAGAGGCGATATTATTAAATGACGCCAATGCATCAGGCAGCAAGCCGGTACAATGCTTTTTGTATTAAAAATGATACTGTGTTATTTAGCGTGGAAGCAAATTTATCACCCAGCTCAAATTTCACTGTGATTTTTTTGGGATAGTTAATACTGAGCGGCGCTTCACATTGTTTATTTGATTGCAAAACAATAAGGGCAGCCATAAAAAGGAGACCTAAAATCGCGGGAACATAATGCTTTCTCATTCTTAATTATTTATGGTTCATGAAAGTTTGGGAAGTTTGCTAAGATCTTTTTTATAAAATTAGGCAGCAGATCATACTTCATCCAAACCATTCATCAAAAAACAATCTCTTTTCACAAAATATTAAGAAAGCAAGTATTCCATTCTGAGAATATTACAAATAATTCAGGTTGGTTTTTGGAGTTATTTTTAAAAGTGTTTCGTATATCAGCCTGATGGTGTTCTCCACGTCATCCCTGTGCACCATTTCCACGGTAGTGTGCATGTAGCGCAGCGGTAAAGAAATTAAAACAGACGGACATCCGTCGTTACTGTAGGCAAAAGAGTCAGTATCAGTTCCGGTGCTGCGGCTTAAAGCTCTCCATTGGATGGGTATTTTTTTATCTTCTGCTATCTTCTCAACAAAGGCCAGCAACTTATTATGTACAGCAGGAGCATAAGCCAGCGATGGCCCTTTGCTGGCCCACACATCACCTTCAATATGTTTGCTGATCATGGGTGTGTTGGTATCGTGCGTTACATCAGTAACAATGGCCACATTTGGTTTAATGCGCCGGGCAATCATTTCGGCGCCTCTCAGGCCAATTTCTTCCTGCACGGCATTGACAACATAAAGGCTGAAAGGCAATGTTTTTTTATTTTCAAAAAGCAGTCTGGCCACTTCGGCAATCATAAAGCCGCCAACGCGGTTGTCCAGCGCGCGCCCTATCCAATAGTTATGCGCCAGTTCGTCAAAGCCATCCTGGTAAGTAATGACAGCGCCAATATGAATGCCCAGCGCTTCTATTTCTTTACGGTTTCTTGCGCCGCAATCCAGCCATATATTTTCAGGTTTTGGCTGGTTATCATTCCTGTCGGGCGCTGTTCTTGTATGAATGGCAGGCCAGCCAAACACGGCTTTTACGGGCCCTTTTTTTCCATGAATGATCACACGCTGGCTGGGCGCGATCTGGTGGTCGGAACCGCCGTTTCTTTTTACATAGATCAATCCTTCGCTGGTAATATAATTTACAAACCAGCCTATTTCATCAGCATGTGCTTCTATTACAACTTTAAATGGCTGCCCGGGATTGATGATGCCTACCGCCGTGCCGTAAGGATCCACAAAAGTTTCTTGTACATACGGGTTGATATAGTCCAGCCACAATTTCTGTCCCCAGGTTTCTAAACCCACGGGTGATGCGTTGTTGATATAAGTCCTTAAAAATTCAAAAGATTCGGGAGTGATCACCGCCGCTTTCTTATCTGTTTTTTTCTTTTGTCCGGATGCCTTAGCCATAATAATCTATTTTTTCAAAAATAGACAAATGGGATTAGGATACCAAGTGTGGGATGTTGCAGGAACTTATTACCTGTTTATGACTTCTTTCCAATCGTGAATGCCCAAACTGAGTGGATATTGATTTTTATTAAACACGTTTCGCATATTAAATAAATCGATTTCACGTATTTCGTATAATTTATTAAAATTACGGGTAAATAGGGCGAAACATCAATTATACAAAATGCGAAAATGAAAATTTTTAACATGGATTGATTATGAGGGTTTATTGATTTCTGGAACTTAATTTTTAAAATAGGGCAACATTCGTATATTTGAGAGTTGGCAGCAATATTTTGACACCTTATGGCATACGACAAAGCAGACTGGCATCTTACAGAAGATTTCCCAAAAGACTTAAAAGAAGAACAGATATACGTTCATTCCGGTTTCTTTGTTGGCTGGCTTATTGACAAAGGTCTCACCAGTGAAGACTTTGATGAATTGAATGCTGATTCCATACCTAAATTTAAACAGCGACAAATTTCGGGTCCCAAACTCTACGAACTTTCTGGAGGGGTACTTTCTGCAGACGATGTAAATGATGAAGGGCGTTTATTCTGCAATTATTATTATGAACCTAACACCTATTTCAATGATTATAGGGACACCTTTATTAAGGGGGGACTTTTCAAAAGAGGTTTGCCTTCCGATTATCATGTTCAAGATACATGGGATAACTATAATAAGATTTGCAAGGTCATTGAAAAAAGATTTGAAGCCTGGAACAACCTTTCTGATGTCGAAAAATTAAAATTTAAAAAAACATTTGACCTTGACAAGTTAGGCATCAACGATAACCACAGAGCTATCCATGAACTATTCTTTGAAAAGTATTCATCATTTTTTGAAAAAGAAGGTTTCAAATACAACAAGTCAAATGAATACTTTACAAGAAATAACAAAGAACAAAAAGAAATAGTAGGACTTGAATTGCAATTTCGTGGAGGTTGTGGCCATACCATCTTTCCCTATTTTGCAGTAGGCAATAAGCAAATAGAGAAGTTTTATGCCCCATATACTAAAGGCGTAGAATTTATGGAGGACAAAAGAAAAATTACTTTGGAATATGGTTCTAACAAAATTGAACTTGATAATGAAAACTGGATTGATACATGGTCACCCCAGGGTGACAACTTAAAAGTTGAACCAATTCTTGAAAAAGTAATTTCGTTTTATAAAACCGAAGCAGAAAAATTCTTTAGAGATAAGAGCTTTGTAAATATTTCAGATTTGCTTCTCAAGGAACACAAATTTGAAATTAATCACCCATACAGACCTATAAAAGTCATTGACCGAGTTTGCAAAGGACTTATCGCAAATAAGCTGGCTGACAAAGCGGACACAGTTGAACTAATAAATGAATATCGACCGTTTATTCATAAACATTATTCACAGGGACAATGGGCATATGACAAAAACGCTATTGAAATCTTTGAGAAAATTGCAGGTGACATCTGTTCGACACAATAATACTGCTGCCAACAAAAGTATTTGCAAAAGCAGGGCTTGACAATGTAACATCAGCTATTTGCAAGCATCAGCAGCGGTTCGGGCTCGACGTTCAATGTTCAGCTTTAGTTCTTAACTTCAACAACATATTTTCAAATGAGCTTTTGTACCGGGCTGGACAATCAATCAATTCCCTGCCTTCGCAAATACTCGAACGTTGTACGTTATATGAAAATGACAAAACTCTTAATATATCTATTACTTTTTCTTCTATCTACCACCAAGTCAATTGGACAAAGGTTAAGTAAAGAAAACTTTATTGAGATTGAACCACCAAGTCCGGGAACACCAGAATGGTTTAAACTCAACAACAATTCTGAAAAGCCAGTAAAAGTTTTTATAGATAGTGGTATCCTAAAAATAGAGATGACCAAAGAAATATATGTAGATACCAAATACCAACTACCTGATGGACTTTTACTTTCTAAAAATGGGGGTGAATTTGGTGGCGGGCTTTTCTACAAACCCTTTGACAAAAAAATCAAACGAATATTTGTTAATGGTGAAATAAATAGTGAACGCTTTAAACCAAGCAATATTGACTTGTTCTCATCACCTATAAAAGACAAAAAAAACGAATTTGGTTATTTTAGACTACCAGGCGGGAATATCAATTCCTTTTTTGAATTCAAAGACACATTATTTTTTACAAATGGATTAGCACATATGGGGACAAATGTTGGGGCTTTGACTAAGGTTGCTATTTCGGGAAAGGATAAATTCATTTTCATAAGAGCACTTGATTTGGAAGGTGCACCTATGACTGAAACTATAATAAATGACACGCTCTTATTTATAACATTTGACGGTTTACTTCTTGTAAAGGACTTCAGTAAAGTTATCAATTTAAAAAAGCAATTTTGGGCATCTCTTTATCCAAATTCTGTAGCATACTTAGATGAAAGAAATGTATTTATCGGAATGCGGGGTTGCTATGCGCAAATAGACTTGACTAACAATTCAATAAAATGCTTCAAACTGAAAGACTAAAATACAACGCACAACATGAAATGTGCATAAATCCAAATAATTTTATGGTTTTACAGGACAATAATTCGGTTGGTAAAGGGTGCCATTTTTAGCTACGGCAAACGCCTGTTTGAGAAGCTTGTTCATCACCGCTATTAAAGCTTGTTTTCCGGTTTTTCCGTTTGCTCTGAGCCGATCATAAAGAGCCTGGCAGGCAGGGTTGGTTTGCCTGGCATTCATAGCACACATATACAGTACATCACGCATGGCCTTACCACCTTTTTATAAATTCTGCCGTTTCCTTTAATACTGCTTCCGCTGGCGTATTCTGCTTAAGCCTGCAAAACTGATGAGCTGACGGTAGTTGTGCGTATTATGATTAGCATGGCAGTGCCACGTTTTCCGATGCCCTTCCGCTGCTGATACTTTTGTGTTGCAAGCATATATGCTGCCTTTCTTACCCAAATTTTTTTAACACGGTCTTCGCATCTTTTTTTCAATTCATATCGTCAACAAAAAAAAAGTGCAACAACAATGAAAAGAAATTTTATACTGGGTGCGGCTGTATTTTTAGCCACACTCTTTGTGGTTTCAGATGTTCATGCCCAATGGAGGCGTTATCCATCAAGACCATATTATGGCGGCCCCCGCGTGTCGGTAGGTATTGGCGGTGTGTTTGGCATGGGCCGCTGGGGCGGTTATTATGGCGGACCTAGCGTTGGCGTTTCTGTTATGTTGCCTCCTATTGTGCTGGGCAGCAGGGTGCATAGTTTGCCGCCGGGTGCCCGCAGGGTATATTATGACGGTGTTACTTATTATTACCGCGGCAATACTTACTACCGTGAAAGAGAAAGAGGGGATGGCTATGAAATTGTAGAGCCACCGTTAGGCGCCAGTTTGGAGCGGCTTCCGTCCGGCGCACGCAAGCGCGTCATCAACGGGCAGATCTATTACGAGCACAACGGAAATTATTACATGAGCGATGATGATCTATACATCATTGTGGGGAAAGAAGGCCGCTTGAATACAGACGAGGCATTGCGCCGCAGGGCAGACAGCCGTGATGGCAATTATGAGGATGAGTATGATGAAGGCCGTTATGATTCGCAGCGCCGCAGGCTTAACGATAGTGAAGAAATTATTGTGAGAAATGCAAATGAAGCAGAAGCCCGCGCAGGTAATCGCCCGCCCGCTACAGCTACTGACGAAGTGTATGGCAGCGTAGGCCCGCAGGTGGGTGACCGTTTTGAAAATCTGCCCCGCAATTCAAAAACCATAAAAGTGGGCGGAGAAACACAATATGAATCACCAAGCGGAACAAGATATAAAGAGGTATTGGAAAGCGGCAAAACCGTTTACGAGGTGGTAAAAGCAAGAGAGGATTAGTGTTATATATTACATGAGAACAGCCGGATCAAATATTTTTGGTTCGGCTTTTTTATTTTCTGTTTCTTCTTTTCTTAGTTGCAGATGTTTTAACAGCCGTGGTTTCACTATCCAGCAAAGGATTGGAAACAATGATGGGTTTGGGCTTTACCGTTTGATCCTGCTTTTCAATCTCTACTTCATTGATAATAAAACTTTCGGGAGTAATGATGCTAAGGCTTGGGGTGTTGTATAAAATTTGTTTGCCGGATGCCGTTACAAAACGCCTCATGCTGCGTATGTTGAAATTTGCAATACGGTTGGCAGTTACCAATTCTTCCTGTGCTGTTTTTACATCTACTTTATAAAGATCCGCCGTTGTATAATCCCTGTCTTTTACAATATAGGCATACGGCAGCCCTTCTTCCTTTGCAATTTTAATGAGGCGCTGCTTCATTGAATCGGAAGCCGTTGTATTAGTTGAAGCTATCATGAGAACGCCGGGGTTATAAGCCCTTCCTCCAAATGATCTGACAAAGCCCTGCGACCGTGGAAATTTTTGCGTGGGAACCCTGCCATTCAATAAAGATTTTAAAATACCGTTTTTGATCAGCACCAGCGAGTCTGGCGGTTCTACGCCTTCATCATCAATTTGAAAAGAAACCGTTGCAGACAAGCCGTTGAAGGAAGTGAGTTTGGGTAAAGCTGTCACGCTAAGATCAGCGGATACCAGTTTCTGGCCCAACTTATCTTCGTAATCAGTAATTCCAAACGAAGCATATCCCAATATGGATTTGCGCCGAACGATCAGGCTTGAACCAAAAAGATTGCTCATCAAAGCAGGCGCGGCATCGTTCATAAACAGCACGGGGCCCAGGTAAGCGTTCTCAAATTTTTTGGCTGTTTTGGCGTTGTTGATCGTTTCAATAATGTTCTGTATTTCTTTTCTTAAAACTTCTTTTGAAGGTAGCTCTGAAATATTTTTTGCGTAGAAGTTATAACTGTTGTTAAATGTATTTCCTTCATCATCATT
>JAFAFV010000094.1 GCA_023423285.1 Bacteroidota bacterium | reverse complement strand
ACTTTTTTACCATCAATGTAAGCATTCCAATCTTTATAAAACACTTCGCTGAAAACCGCGAGATGTGGGGCATTGCTGCTGCTTTCGTAACTGATGGCATCATTGTCAAATGCAGTTTGCCGGATGGTAGCTGCACTGTCTGCCGGTGAAAAAGCGCCAACATCTGTTTTGAACGACGCGTCAATAATGGCAGTATCTTTCGGGTTGAACTGATCCAGAGCTTTCATTTCTGCGATGGCGCCATTCACCCATTTCACGCCTTTTACAAACCAGGCATTGCCAAGCGCATCTGTGTTTAAGTGTACTACCGGCTGTCCGCCTGCCTGCGGGTTTGCTGAATCTGGTTGTGCCCTGCCAATGATATATTTGGTATTAAGCATGTTCAGCACGGACATGTTCTGCTTGCCGGAAAGCTGGTAAGTAATAAGATCATCATAAATACCCAGTTTGGCCGGGTGATATCCGCCCACGGATTTATGGTAATACGATGTTTTTGAATCCTGGTAAGGATCACCGGTGGTCATGTTCAGCACGCGGTAGTTCGGGTCTTTATCCTGCAGAATCTGCTGGTCGGCCGGTGTGAGCGGATACTCCTGCGCTTCAAAAGATTCCGTATGGCCAAAATTGTATTTATTCAGGTATTTTGATCCAAAGCTTATCAGGTCAATAAGCACCAAAAGAGCCAGGCCCCACACAAGGAGTTTTGATCCAGATTTATTCCTGATGTAAAGAACCAATAATCCGGCGGCAAGCAGTACAAATATTAGTGACCTGAACAGGCTGCTACCTAATGCCGCGCTGCGGTCTTTTTTAAGGGCGTTAACAATACTACGTGCTGCATCCTGATTGCCACCCGTGTTAAACACCAGGTTTTCGTACAGTTGGTTGTCAGATTTTGGTTCGTATGCGCGGTTCAGTTCGCTTATCCGCGCCTCCATGTTTGCATCATTTGCACTTACGATCTTATTGAACTCAAGCGTGCGGCTTTTATTTTCATTACTGAAATCTGCAGACATATACATAAACAGACCAATGGCAAAAATGGCCGCTGTGGCAAAGAGTGATTTTTTAAATTGTTGCCAGGCAAAAGTTTTATCGCCGTCAACCAGTTTGTTTATCGCCAGCACTGCGCCCGCGGCAAATAGTAATTGTGGAATGAATAGCGACATGGTAGGCGCTCGAAGTTTATTGTAAAACGGCAGGTAATCGAAAATAAAATTATTGAACGCGGGGAAAAATTTACCCCAGGCCAATACAATGCCTAAAACAGAAGCCGCCAGCAGCCACCACTTATGTTTATCATCTAAGTAAAACATGCCAAAGATGAACAGGAAACAGATGATAGCGCCCAGGTACACAGGCCCCCTGGTAAAAGGCTGGTCGCCCCAGTAAAGCGACTGGCTCATTTGCATGGCAAAGTTTTCGGCCTGATCTTGCGGCGCTCCCAGTTTTTCTGTAAGTGTTTTAGCCACGTTCGATTCGCCATCAAGCTGCGGATACATAAACTGTTCCCCCTCTCTTTGCGAAAATGTGAGACCATAACCTTTAGCGCCGGGAAACATCAATGTGAGCGTTTCTCCAATACCATAACTCCATTGAAAAGCATACTCTTTGGTTAGCCCCACTGTTTTATTGTCTTTTATTACGTTGGTTTTGGTATCTACACCCGAAACTTCGTTCATAACCAGTTGACCGCCGCGCTTACTGTGCGCAGTATAATCGTAAACCGGGAAATAAAGAACGGCGCTTACCATTAAACCAATGATGCCTGCAATACCCGCGAGCCCTAAAGCAGGCAATATGTTTTTATAAGATTTTTCTTTGATCCACCGTATCAGGTAAGCAATTGTCATAATAACAATGACCAGGAAGAGGTAATACGTAATTTGCGGATGGTTTTGTTGAATTTGCAACGCTGCAAATAAAGAGCTTAATACAAATCCTGCCATGTATTTTCGTTCATAGAGTAAAATAATACTACCCAAAAGTGGCGGTGCGTATGCCATAGCCATCATTTTCGTAACGTGGCCCTCGGTTACGATGATAGGGTTATAACTGCAAAACGCAAAAGCAATGCTTCCAATAATAGCTACGGATGGACGTATGCGCAGGCACATGCAAAAAATATAAAACCCAATACATGCCAAGAAAAAAAAGTTGAACGGTTGTGGCAACCATAGTTGAAAAGCATCATTAATAATGCCCAGCGGGGAATAGCCGCCGTCAAACAAAATTTGCCAGGCTGGCATGCCACTGAACATGTTGGTTACCCACAGCGGGTAATGGCCCGTTTGCGCATGATGGTCGCGCAGTTGTTTGGTCATGCCCGCTACGCTGGTAATATCGTTCTGGCGCATATGCGTGCCACTTTGTAAACCATCGCGGCAAAAAATAAGGGTCACAATTAAAAAAATACCAATCGCGGTAAGGTGCGGTAAAGCTTTTTTCAGCCAACTGTTTTTCTGCATAATTATTAGAAGTTACCTTTTAGATGTGAGTCATGAACCATTACTGCTACATCAAATATCTTAGATTTCAATCCTGCTATCCGGCAAAATAATGCTATTTTACATGAAATTAGCTGATGCGCTGGTTAATATTTTTATCTAAGGTGGCATTTTTAAGTGGGGTAATGTTGGTTCTGGCACTTAGCCTGATTGTTTTTAACCGCAACAGGAATGAGCCTGTTTCCTCTGGGATCATTGCGGCAGGGTACGGGCTGGGTTTGATCCTCATTCCGCTCATTAACCTGCTCTATTTTTCGCTGGCGATGGCTGGCAAAAAGATCGGGCAATTTGTACCACACTGGATCATTGCTTTTAATATCTTTTGTTTACTGATGTTGATTTTTTATTATTCATTTATCAATGGCTATTTCTATTTTAAAGGATAAACGGGTAAAACTTTTCCTGCTGCTGGGCGGTTTTTTTGTTGCCAACGCTATTGTGGCCGAAGTAATAGGCGTGAAGATTTTTTCGCTTGAAAAAACGCTGGGCATTACTCCGTTTGAACTAAAGATATATGGCAATACATTTTCGTACAATCTTACAGCGGGTGTGCTGCTTTGGCCGGTGGTGTTTATTATGACAGACGTGATTAATGAATACTACGGCATGAGAGGCGTTCGGTTTTTATCATTGCTGGCAGCGGGGCTTATTGCCTATACATTTGTTATGTTTCAGGGTGCTATACACCTGGCACCGGCTGATTTTTGGGTAGGGAATTATGCCAATCTCAACATTCAAAATGCTGATGATGCTTACAGCGTCATACTCGGCCAGGGTTCGTGGATCATTGTGGGATCACTAACCGCTTTTTTGCTGGGGCAGGTGCTGGATGTTTTTATCTTTCATCGCATAAAAAGCATTACGGGCGAAAAAGCAATCTGGCTGCGCGCCACGGGCTCCACGGTTGTATCCCAGTTTATTGACAGTTTTGTGGTATTGTTTATTGCTTTTTACCTGGGCCCGCGCTTATCACAAAACCAGGGAATGCCCTGGTCACTCGGGCTGGTGATGACGATTTGTATTGGCAACTACATTTATAAGTTTATCGTGGCCGTCTTGCTCACACCCCTTATTTACCTGGCGCACAACATTATTGAAAAATACCTGGGTCATGAGCAGGCTGCGCAAATGAAGCGGGAGGCGATGGCTAATGGCAAAATGGAATGAGCATAAAAAAAGTTAACATTCCTTCCGTTCAATTTATTTTTTTTCGTCTATTTTTGAGCGATTTTTTCTAAAACAAAACAATGCCTGATACACAAAAACCAGCAATTTTATTATTACAAGATGGTACCGTAGCCCATGGCTATGCATTTGGGGCCATTGGTACTACAACGGGAGAGATTTGCTTTAATACAGGCATGACGGGCTATCAGGAAGTTTTTACCGATCCCAGTTATTATGGTCAGATCGTGATCATGAATGCCGTGCATGTGGGCAATTATGGTGTGATGGATGAAGACGTGGAGAGCGACAGCGTGAAAATACTGGGTGTGATCGGTAAAAATCTTAACGAAAATTATTCGCGCCGCAGGGCCAATGGTTCATTGCATGAGTACCTGCAAAAAAATAATATTGTTTCCATTGACGGAGTGGATACACGCTCACTGGTAGGACATGTTCGCACCAAAGGCGCTATGAACTGCATTATTTCTTCAGAAATTTTTGACGTGGAGGAATTGAAGCGCCGCCTGGATGAAACTCCGGATATGGGAGGCCTGGAACTCGCCAGCATTGTGAGTACCAAAGCCGCTTATGAACTGGGTCAGGAGAATCAATTGAAAATAGCCGTGTTGGATTATGGTACCAAACAAAATATATTAAAATGCATGGTTCACCGTGGCGCGCATTTGAAAGTGTTTCCTGCTAAAACACCCGTTGAAGAAGTAAAAGCTTTCAACCCGGATGGATATTTTATCTCCAACGGCCCCGGCGACCCGGCCGCAATGGATTACGCTATTGATACGGTAAAGGAAATTCTGAAAGATGATAAACCCGTGTTTGGTATTTGTTTGGGACACCAATTGCTGGCGCTCGCCAATGGAATCAGCACTTTTAAAATGCACCATGGCCATAGGGGATTGAATCACCCGGTAAAAAATGTTGTGACAGGCAGATCGGAGATTACCACGCAAAACCACGGCTTTGGCGTGGACCCGGAATCCGTTAAAAACTCTGAAACGATTGAAATCACTCATGTCAATCTGAACGATCAATCTATCGAAGGCATCAGGATCAAAAACAAACCAGTCTTTTCTGTACAATACCATCCCGAAGCCACACCCGGCCCGCACGATTCAAGATATTTGTTTGATGATTTCATTGAAATGGTGAAGGCGGGGAAAGGTT
>JAFAFV010000079.1 GCA_023423285.1 Bacteroidota bacterium | reverse complement strand
CCTGGCGCATGTAAACCCTAAAATACCTGTGTTATTTTACAATAACGACAGAACAAAAAGATTTAAAATTGTGGCTGAAGGGGTTACCAACGATGGCCGTTTTATGATGATCGAAAAAATAGTGAACCCATAAAAAAAGCGATCCCCACCGTGTGTATGAGTGGGGGATCGCGCAATATAATTTTGCTGAATGGTATTTTACGATAAATGCGATTCAATCTTTTTTACAAAGTTGCTCTTTGGCTGCGCGCCAACAATCTTATCAACCACCTGGCCGTTCTTAATAAATAAAATAGCAGGGATGGATGTGATACCATAATTTGTGGACACCTGAGGGTTTACATCTACATTCACTTTACCTATATTCACTTTTCCATCGTACTCTTTGCTCAACTCTTCAATTACAGGGCCTATTGCACGACAGGGGCCACACCACTCTGCCCAAAAGTCAACCACGGTAAGCTTATCTGAGTCAAGCACATCGGTTTGAAAATTCGCATCATTAAATTCTTTTGCCATCTTGATATTGTTTTAATGTTTATGAAAATAGAAGAACTGCAAATTTAGTTCCCAAACCCAATAACAGGCAATAATGGCAGAAAGTTGTGAGTAAATTGCTGTATGTTGATGAAAATTTTTTAACGGCTGTTGAAATGGCTTGAGCGTTATACCATAGTTTTTTCAACGTATAACAATTTGCGATAAATAAACTACTTTTGAAATAAATATAACTAAATGAGAAATGTATATACTCTTTTGATTGGTCTTTACATTTTAAGTCTTGGCTGTTCTAAATCATCCGGCAAAGCTCAATTGGATAAAAAAGACCCTGATGTAACCGTTAGCAAACCATCTTCTCTTACCGATAAAAGTAAACAGTATCATACGATGCTGATAGGAACCTGGAAACTTGTAAAACAGCTTTCTGATATGGGCCCTGTTAGCTGGCCTTCGTCTTACCGGCGTACACTTTCTTTTGACAGTACATTCTTTTACACAGACAGCACTATGTATACTCCTGAAAATGTTAAGATCGTTACCTATACGTATAAAATTGAAGTGAAAGAACCAACCGGTCCGGGCTATAATCCTTATATATTTTTAAACACGGATCATCAGAGCGCTATGCCTAAATTGGGTGTTTTTACAGGTGTTGCTCATGATACCCTTTCCATTTTTAACGGTGTTGGCACTGAATATTATATCAGGTCTGTACCACTAAAGAAATAAATCAGCAATGATTTAATGCCTTGCTATTAGGTTGCCTGCGGCTCTTCCTTATGCTTAAACATAATTGCGAATAAAACAGCTACCACAAGCGCGTAAATTGCAAATACCATCCATATCCCCTGCCAGTTTTTATTGCCGTTAGGTAGGGTGTAAAACGCATCTATCAGCCAGCCGCTTACTATGCTGCCCATGATGGCGCCAAAGCCGTTCGTCATCATCATGAACAACCCCTGAGCCGATGAGCGTATTTTGGCATCTGTTGTGGTTTCTACAAATAGCGACCCCGAAATATTAAAGAAATCGAACGCCATGCCATACACAATGTTCGACAAAATGATCATCCAGAAAAACTCTTCAGGATTTCCATAGGAAAAGAGGCCAAAGCGCAACACCCAGGCAAACATGGAAATGAGCATTACCTTTTTAATGCCAAACCGTTTTAAAAAGAAAGGTATGGCTAAAATGAACAAGGTTTCTGATATCTGGGAAATAGAAATAATAATGGTGGAATACCGCACCACGAATGAATCTGCATACTCTGGTATTTTTTCAAAATCTTTTAAATAGGTGTCACCATACATATTGGTAAGCTGCAATGCAGCTCCTAAAAACATTGAAAAAACAAAGAAAGTGGCCATTTTATATTTGCCAAAAAGCCTGAAAGCGTTCAGCCCAAGGATGTCAACAAAAGACTTTGAACCCCGGTTTTCATTTTTAGGCGGGCAGGTCGGCAGTGTAAAGGAATACACGCCCAGTAGAATTGCAAAGATGCCGGCTATATAAAACTGGTTGGCATTTATGGCATGGCCGGTTAAAGAAGCAATTGTCTCGCCCAGTTGCCGTCCCGCTTCAAGTGGAGAGCGCGGATCGCTGATAAGATTAGTAAGCCACATGGCCACAATAAAACCTATTGTGCCCCATACCCTTATGGGTGGAAACACTTTTATCACGTCGTAATCATTGTCTTTCAATATGCGGTAAGAAACCGCGTTTGACAAAGAAATGGTGGGCATATAAAAAAACATACCTACCAGCAATACCCAAAAAAACGCATCAGGCACATCTATAAAAGGCAATATGAACATGGTAATACCATACAAAATATGCAGCAGCCCGTAAAGCTTTTCAGCATTCAGCCAGCGGTCGGCAATAATCCCTACAAGAGCGGGCATAATTAACGAGCCCAGCCCCAGCGTGGAAAAAACAGCGCCAAACTCAGCACCCGTCCAGCTTTTAAAACCAAAGCCATATGAGCCTAAAGTGGTGAGCCATGCGCCCCATACAAAAAATTGAAAAAAGCTTAGAATTGTAAGCCTGAATTTAATACGCATAGCAGTTTCTGATTTATAAAAATTCCGGCATTGAAGTTAAGGCGAAATGCATTGCGCAACAAATCCCAACTTTAAAAAGTTTATCTTTACGCAAATTATTTTTGATTATGAGTGAAGCATTTATTACAGAAGTACAGCCTGGTATTGATGCATCGTTACAAACTATTGCAGATAAAGTATATAATGGAGAAAGGATCAGTGATGAAGACTGTTTAACCTTATTTGAAAAAGGAAGCCTGGGCTTTGTTGGCTCGCTGGCAAATTATGTTCGCGAACAAAAACATGGCTACATCACTTATTTCAACCGCAATTTTCATATAGAACCTACCAATGCCTGTGTGTTTCAATGCAATTTTTGCAGCTACAGCCGCGTATATGCCAGGCGGGAAGATGCCTGGGAACTGAGCATGCAGCAAATGATGGATATTGTAAAAAGCTATGATAATCAGCCGGTAACCGAAGTGCACATTGTAGGCGGTGTTCACCCAAAAATGGACATAGAATTTTTTGCTGATCTGCTAAGAAATATTAAAGCCCACAGGCCCGATTTGCACATTAAAGGGTTTACAGCAGTAGAGCTTGATTATATGTTTCGCAAGGCGAAAAAGACCATTCGCGAAGGAATGGAATACCTGAAAGAAGCCGGGCTGGAAAGCCTGCCGGGCGGCGGAGCAGAAATTTTTGCATCAGAAATCAGGCAGCAAATATGCCCCGACAAAGTGGATGGGGATGGATGGCTGCTGATTCACAAAACCGCGCACGAACTGGGTATGCAAAGCAATGCCACCATGCTTTATGGGCACATTGAAACTTATGCCCATCGAGTGGACCATATGAGCAAGCTACGAGCTTTGCAGGATGAAACCGGCGGCTTCAATACTTTTATCCCTCTTAAATTTCGCAATTTTGATAATGACATGAGCCATGTGCCCGAATCTACTCTAACAGAAGATATGAGGGTGTATGCCATTGCGAGGATTTACATGGATAATTTTCCGCACTTGAAAGCATACTGGCCTATGCTGGGCAGGCAAAATGCGCAGCTTTCGCTTTCATATGGTGTGAATGATATTGACGGAACGATTGATGATACCACAAAAATCTACTCTATGGCCGGTGCAGAGGAGCAAAATCCAAGCATGAGTACAGAAGAACTTGTGGCGCTCATCAGGCAAGCCAACCGCAAACCGGTTGAAAGAGGCACGCTTTACAACGTGATTAAAGATTACGGCAAATAATATTGCAGAAGCAGTGGGGCCTTTTATAAAACGGCACATCTCATGAAGATGCGTAAATATATTTTCATTCTTATAAATTTTTAAATATATTAGCCCAAACTAAATTCACGAAAATGAGTAAGGTAGCAACTATTCTTGCCAGGAAATCGAAAGGTGCCTTTACAAGCCCTCCAGGTCTTACAGTGTTTGAAG
Source organism: Bacteroidota bacterium (assembly GCA_023423285.1). Lineage (GTDB taxonomy): Bacteria > Bacteroidota > Bacteroidia > Chitinophagales > Chitinophagaceae > Niabella. Next base: position 873 of record JAFAFV010000079.1, on the reverse strand, counting down.
CGTTGAAAACGATGGCTGATAAAAACATTGGCGCAATTGTGGTATGCGATGGCGACCAATACCTCGGCATCATGACAGAAAGAGATTATGCCCGTAAGGTGATCCTTGAAAACAAACACTCCATTGACACAAAGGTAGACGAGATCATGTCCAAAGACCTGCCAACCGTTTGCCCTAATGATACGGTGGAGCGTTGTATGCAGCTAATGGGCGAGCACAACATTCGTTACCTGCCTGTTTTTGACGGTGAAGTATTTTCGGGCGTTATTTCAATTACTGATGTGGTTAACGAAACCATCCGCCAACAAAAAGAAACCATTAATCATTTGCAGGATTATATTCACGGCCAATAACTACCCGCCAATATCAGCAATACTAACGCTTTTAAAGCTTTTTCAGCACCTCATTAATAATCTTACTAATCTCGCCTGCGCGGTTCCATACCATCATGTGCGTACCGTTTTTTATAGTATGCGTGGGCCTGATGTACTTTATGGGAAATATCTGGTCCTTATCCCCATGAATATGAATGGCACCATCCGGGCATTGTGTGTTTTTCCAGTTTAAAATCTTGTCGAAAGACCAGTTGACATAATGGAGATTGGCATTTCTCCGGTAAGCATTGGCAAAGTCTTTTTCTTCCTGCGTTATAGCGCCCAGCCGGCGGTTGGCCACTTCGTAAAACCTGTCACTCTGCTGAATTTTTTTAACAGGAAATACTTTATCAAGACGCAAAATGCCTATGGTGCGCAAATGCACCGGCAGTTCCTTTGCTGTTTTAATGCTTGAAATCAGGATGATCTGTTTTACTGGCCTCAGCTTTGCAATTTCCAATGCAATCATACCCCCGAACGAAATACCCAAAATAACGGG
>JAFAFV010000056.1 GCA_023423285.1 Bacteroidota bacterium | reverse complement strand
GCGGATGAATATAAGGCGGAATGCGTGATGCCTGGTAGAAAAGGCCAAAATCGGTTTCGCCGGCACTACCCGGGGGTGCGTTTCTTGTTTGCAGATACCCGCCTATATTCACGCGTACTACTGTTGTAGGCGTAACGTTAAGATCTACATTAGAACGTACGTTGTATCGATTCACTTTAATAGCGGAGTTCCACTCCTGTTCTGTATCTCTTTTAATAATACCATCTTCTGTAAAATAACCAAGCTCCAGTGCATAACGCAGAAAGGCATTACCACCGGTTAGGTTCAGGTTTGCGCGGTGATTGCTGGCGTGATCTTTCGATAATACTTTCCACCAGTTTACATCCGGATATAAATCAGGGTCAGACTGATCTCTGTACTTCTGTAATATTTCTTCTGAAATCATTGGATCTCTACCGGCATCACGAAAGATATCATTCATCAACTCGATATATTTAACAGCCCCAACATATTCAGGGATTTTCACAGGTTTTGTATTTGCACCTTCATAACGAAAACTAAGCTTAGGAGGTCCTATTTTTCCGCGTTTAGTATTGATCATGATCACGCCGTTAGCGCCGCGCACACCATAAACAGCGCTGGCTGCTGCATCTTTAAGTACAGAAAATGATTCTATTTCTTCGGGGTCAATATCATTAAGGCTTCGCTCCACACCATCAATTAACACAAGCGGCCTGGAGTTGCCGCCAAAGGTGCTCACACCGCGTATCCAGAAATCAGAGTTGTTAGACCATGGATCGCCACTGCGCTGTACAGCTATAATACCGGGAACCATGCCTGCCAGATTATTGCTCAACGACCGGCTGGGCGTTAACTGCAGTTGCTGAGGTGTTACGGTACTTATGGCGCCTACCACAGATGCTTTTCTTTGAGTACCGAAACCTACCACCACTACTTCATCGCCCATGGCAATTATTTCATCAAGCGCTACATCAAGCACTCCACGCTTTGGCACAGGCAATATTTTGCTTTCGTACCCAACATAAGAAAACTCCAATTGCACATCTCCTTCAGAAACGTTGATCACATAAGCGCCGCGCTCGTCTGTCAACACACCATTGGAAGTACCAATTTCCATCACACTAACACCCTGCAGCAGCTCACCGCTCTGGCTGGCCACCCTTCCGGTAACTTTTACGCGAGCAGCCTGTTGGCCAAGTACTGTTAATGGAAACCAATTAATGAGTAAAAAAAGAATAAACAGGAAAAGCCTCCTGCAAGCAAGCATTGGTTTATACATAATCATTGTTATTTCTTATAAGACAGATTAATCGTTTAAGCGAATCGATAAAAATAAAATCAGCGTACGCTGATGATATTGGCTTATTCGTTTAAGCGAAATAAGGAGCTTTTTTTTAATCAGCCAAATTTTTACTTAAATATTTTTTAACAGGCTTGCGGAATTATGTTTTGCACATCATTGTGCGAAACACTTTTCACTCATGGATTACTATAACAGTATAATACTTTTGATATAACTACACATGTTTACATGAAGACGCTGTTGACAAGAAAGTTTTAAAATTTCAGTTCAACAATCTGAGTGGTTAATGGCAAAGTATAATTTGGCCAATAAAGTAGTTTTAGAACAAATCGGCTATGCTGTTTTACCAACCACTAAGCATTTACATCAATCGTATCATACCTACATCAAACCATTTTTTTTCAAAAGAGTAACAACTTCTACCAGCATGATACCGCTTAACTGTACTGTCAAATCGGTTTGGGTTCCGGGTTTGGTTTCCCATGAGGTATTAAATAATGAATACTGTTTATTGGTAGCCTTTGCCCACATGGTTTCTGCGTTCTTTTTTAAGAAATTTATGTATGAAGTTTTTTTATCACTTTGCAGGCCGCCATCAATAACAAGCTGTGCCAGGTATCTTACAAAAATACCTTTGAACAGACCGCCATCGCCCCCACCCTCGCTTTTAAGAAGGCCGTTGGTAACCAGATTGTTTATTGTATAATCAACAGCTTTTATGGCATCGGCAAGATATGCCGCATCATTGGTGATCTTATACAACTCATACGCCGCGCCCAAAAATGTGCCCTGGTTGTACGTAAATATCCATCCAGGGCTGGATTGTATCACGCCGTTCTTATCAATATGATCATACACAGCGCCACTTATAGCATTGTACAATTTCGATTTTTCCCAGCTATACACCTGCTTAGCAAAATCAAGATCGGCAGTATTGCCAAACTGTTTGTAAAGCCTTGCGCCTAAAATTGCCGCCGGTCCGTTGGAGCAGGCGTTTTTAGAACCCCTGTCCTTATTCCACCATACACCACCGCCCAGATCTGCTGACCATCCATTTTTTATATCAGGCCATATCACATTGATCGCATCTCTGTAGCGCGTATCATTGGTGGCTTGAAAGGCCCTGAGGCTTGCCAGGCCCATCCATTCCATATCATCATAAAAATGGTTTACCCACCTGTTGCCATTTTTGGCATACATGCCGACCAGTAAGTCTTCCATTTTTGTTTTGTAAGATGCCGTGCCGGTACGAACAAACCCATCTACCAGCACATCTAACACATGCGCTGTGGGCCAGTACTGCACCCATCCGTCATCACCGGCATTGGGGGTTGCATTGTTGTTTTTTAAATAATATTTACCTGCAGGATAATAAAATAAAGACAGGGATGCCTGTGCCGAATCTGCGATTTTGTTCCAATCAAAAACCGTTTGATGCACTGGTGGTTTGGGAGGATCGGGAGTTTTAGGGATATCATCTTTAGATTTTAAACAAGAGGCAAACGTAATAATGAAAAAGACAGTGATGAAATAAATAGACCTGTACATTAGTTTCAAAAAGTTTCATTTAAACAAAAAATCAGGCACCAGCATTTGCCAGTGCCTGACATATTTACCTAAGGTTTTTTATAGTTCTGACTATATTTTTCAGTGGCATTCATCTGCACCCAGTAATCTGCAACAGCGCCTGGCGTGATGTAATTGCGGTCCATCTTCCAGCCATAATCCCAGCTATCTCTGTTTCGGGTAAGATCAATGGATCTGTAATCTAATGAACTGGGATAAGCTCCATCCTGTCCGCCGGGATCGCTCAAAAATGAGTTTAACCAGTGCTGCCGGTCAGTGCCTCCGTCATTTATCGTCATTACATATTTATAGCGCTCCTCTCTGGAGGTCCATCCCGCTGGCGATAAGAAGTCTGCCACAGCATTTCTTCTCCATGTGCCGTTGCCAATGTAAGGAAGATCGAACAGCGTCTTATTCTGATTAGGATAAAACAATGAAATGTTCTTTACCTCAGCAACCCAGCCGCTTTTTGCACCAAAGTCAATTTTGATCCATAAAACCTTTTCCTGCGATCCGCTTAAGCCGGTAGTAGCGCTTCCGCCAACAATATTCCATTTTCCTGAGCTTTGCTGCAGTCCGTATTGCACATTTTCCGGGGATACAAAGGCCATTTCGCCTGCTTTAACTTTTACAAAAACTTCAAACAAACCGTCTGAGAGTTTGGTCATTTTTATTTTATTGGCGCCGGCTTCTGTTCCAGAGCCCGTAACTGAAAGTTCTGAAGGCAGTGGCAGCATTCTTTTTATGGTGATAGCACCGTTTTGTGTGGCGTTCACGCCGTTCCAGCCTTTTGATGCCCTTACCGTCCAGATGACATTTGCACTGGCAAGAGGCGCGGCGCCTGCAAGGCCTGCAATCGCATCTAACTGAGCTTTCGTAAGGGTAAGCGTATTTTGAACACCGCGCCCGTCAGAAAGAGAAGTGTAAAAAGGTTCTGAAAAATCTCCGCCCTCTTTATCAAACAACACTTCATATAAAACCAGTCCGCCGTCTTCGGCCTGTGTGGTTTGCCAGTTAAATTTGAATTCATTTGTAGTAAGTGTTTCCAGGTCAAATCCTTCGCCATTGGCGGGGGCGGTAAGATTGCTTACCGGGTTTAAGTTCAGGTTGAGTTCATTTTTCTTCTGGCAGGAAGAAAATACCATTAAGAACAATACTGAAAGCGCGGCTAACGAAAAAATATATGGTTTCATTTT
>JAFAFV010000232.1 GCA_023423285.1 Bacteroidota bacterium | reverse complement strand
TGCGGCACCCGGCTTTCAATAATATTTTGAGTGGCTGCTTCTTTAAGCGCTGCTGCTTCTACCAGTTCAAGTGAATGCGTGGGAAGAAAGTAAATTTTAGAAGTTTCAAAAGGAGAGTGGCCGCTGCGCCCGGCACGCTGTAAAAACCTTGCCACACCTTTGGGCGAGCCAATTTGTATAACAGTATCCACCGGTTTAAAATCCACACCCAAGTCGAGAGAAGAGGTGCAGATAACGGCTTTTAGCACACCGGTATGCAGCATGTCTTCTATCCAGGTTCTTAGCTCCGCGTCCACCGATCCATGATGTAAGGCGATCTGCCCGGCCAGGTCTGGGCACACCTGCAGCATCACCTGGTACCAAAGTTCGCTTTGGCCGCGGGTATTGGTGAAGATGAGCGTGGTGCGGCTTTCGTAAATAATAGGAATGAGTTTATCAGCCATTTTGGTGCCCAGGTGCCCGGCCCAGGGCAGCACTTCTATTTCTTCCGGAATGATGGAAATGATCTCTGTTTTCTTTTTTTCCCTGGCTTTGATAATGGCTTTTTGAATGCCCTCATAGGGAATCAACACCTTCAGCGCTTCCTCTACATTGCCAATGGTGGCCGAAATACCCCATATGCGCAGGTTTTTTGAAATGCTGCACAGGCGGCTGATGGCCAGCTCGGTGAGTACGCCGCGCTTGCTGCCCAGCAGTTCGTGCCACTCATCCACTGCAATGCATTGCAACGACCGGAACAAAACGCTATTGTCTTTTTGTGCAAATAGTAAATGCAGGCTTTCCGGGGTAATAATGAGCACATCAGGCATTTTTCTTTTTTGCTTCTGCCGCTCGGCAGTTGTGGTATCGCCATTGCGCACACCTACTTCCCAGTCAAGGCCAATCTGCTCTAAAGCAGTGGACATGGCGCGTCCCAGGTCTTTTGAAAGTGAGCGCAATGGCGTTACCCACATCAGTTTTAATCCATCTTTGTATTGTTCGGGGTGATTTAAATAGTGAATGACAAGCGCTAAAAAGACGGAAAAGGTTTTGCCAAAACCGGTCGGCGCAATCACCAGACCTGAATAGCCGTTTTCAAAATGTTGCCAGCAATCTTTCTGAAAGCTGAAAGGCTTATTGCCTATAGATTGCATCCAGTCTTTTACAATATCGTAGCCGGTTGTTTTTTCTATTTTGTTCAAAATGATAATACGTGTATAGAGCAACAAATCTAAAGAGTATTGTTTAGAAACATTTCATTTATTACATTCGCTTAAACCGCTAATTTTTTTTTATGAAACGTTTGCTGCTTCTTTTTTCTTTATTGAATTTTTCTTCCATTCTCTTTTCTCAATCCAATTATAATGCATCTCCACAAATGTTGCAGGCGCGAAAAGAATTTCAGGATATGAAATATGGTATGTTTATTCACTGGGGCGCTTCGAGCGTGCTGGGCGATGGGGAATGGGTGATGAACAACCGCAATATTAAAGTAACGGACTATAAAAGACTGATCAATTTTTTCAATCCTGTGAACTATGATCCTAAAAAATGGGTAAGCCTGGCAAAGAATGCAGGTATGAAGTACATTATTTTTGTAAGCCGCCACCACGATAGTTTCAGTAATTGGGACACGCGGCAATCTGACTGGAAAATTACCAACACTCCTTATGGTAAAGATGTATTGAAAATGCTGGCCGATGAATGCAAGGCACAAGGCATTAAACTGGGCTTGTATTATTCCACGCTTGATTGGTTTAGGGATGATTACCCGCACGAAACCGGCCGCACCGGTAAAGGCACGGGCCGCACCGGTAAAGGAAATTATGAAAGCTATTTTAATTTTATGAAAGCTCAGCTTACAGAACTTTTGACGCAGTATGGGCCTATTTCTGCCATTTGGTTTGACGGGCACTGGGATCAAACCAATCCTGAAGGCCATGCAGACAGAAGCTCGAGAATTGACTGGAAATATGATGAATTGTACTCGCTCATTCATCAGTTGCAGCCTCAATGCATGATCGGCAATAACCACCACCTTTACCCGATACCCGGCGAAGATTTTCAAATGTTTGAAAGAGACCTGCCCGGTGAAAACAAAGCAGGCCTGAGTTTTCAAAAAACTTCTGAAACACTGCCGCTCGAAACATGCGAAACCATCAATGGATCATGGGGATTTAATATAACCGACAGAAAATATAAATCTGCCACGCAGGTTATCCATTATATTGTAAATGCCGCAGGCCGCAATGCCAACCTACTGTTAAATATTGGTCCCATGCCCGATGGTACTGTTCAGCCCGAGTTTGTAGATACGCTGCATGCAGCAGGCAATTGGCTAAAAAAGTATGGTGAAACTATTTATGGCACAAGGGGAAAGGTTGTGCCTCCACAGGATTGGGGTGTGGCAACCACAAAGGATAACAGGATATTTCTGCACGTGCTGAAGATGCCTGAGAATGGTATTTTGCAAATCAATAACGTGGACTATAAACTGAGATCGGTACGGGAGTTTGATACGAAAACGCCTTTGAAATACACACTCAAAAACAATACCCTTCACATTACTGCCGGTACAGTTGATGAACGCCCTGTTTATGTAATAGAGCTGATTAAAAAATAGAATCATTTCAAAGCGTTATTACTACATTTAGCAAATTAAATTACCGTTATGCCAAATTTCAACGATCGCATCAAGCAAATCTTAATGCTTGTAATCATCGTGGGACTTATGTTTCTTGTGGTGAAAGAGCTTGTGACTTTTTTACCCGG
>JAFAFV010000174.1 GCA_023423285.1 Bacteroidota bacterium | reverse complement strand
TGCAAAGCAGTAGTTTTTCTTTTACCGGCCACACGCCATATTTGAAAGCTGCATTTGCAGCCAGTGATGTGGTGATGATGATGTGCGCCCAAAATATGCGCGTGGCGTTGGTTACTGAGCATGTGCCGGTAGCAGAAATAGCAACACATATTACCCAGCAAAGCATTACCAGTAAACTGAACATCATAAACTCAAGTCTGCAAAAAGATTTTGGTATTACTAAGCCGCGCATAGCTGTTTTGGGGCTGAACCCACATGCAGGCGATGAAGGACTTGTGGGCAAGGAGGAAGAAACCATTATTAAACCAGCTATAAAACAGGCTAAAAACAATGGTATTATGGCTTATGGCCCCTATAGCGCGGATGCTTTTTTTGCGCGCGGCCATCATGAAAAATTTGATGCCGTACTTGCCATGTACCACGACCAGGGATTGATACCATTTAAATCACTGGCTTTGGGCGAGGGCGTTAATTATACGGCAGGCTTGAGCATCATTCGTACGTCACCAGACCACGGCGTGGCATTTGATATTGCCGGTAAAGGCATAGCAGACCATGCTTCTTTTTTACATGCATTATACTATTGCCTTGATATTTATAATAAAAGGCTTGAATATGCTGAAGACAGGGAAAACCCTCTTAAAAAAATTGCTCCCGAAGTAACGGCAAGGCTTGAGGACGAAAAAATTGAGGAGTAAACTATTTTACTTATACAACTAATTCAGCAACCACACGCTGATCATTAACGGTAAGACAAGTTCGTTTTTTCTGCAGGCTTTGTAAACATTCTCTTATAGGTGGCGACGGTCTGATTCCTTTAATAATTTTAGTTATTAACCTGTCCATTCTCTCTAAAGAATAATGAGGAGACTTATAATTGTAATAAATATCGGCCAGAATTAATGGGGTAAGTACTGCGAACAACTTGTATACCGAACTGGGCTTTAAATTTGACTCAGCGGAGATGATATTTACGATACAACCAAACTTAGCTCCAAATATTTCTGAATTAGCGCCATTTCCTTTTATCTGCATCACCATATCTGGCAAAAACCAAGTACTGGCTATTTTTGTACTAGCCAGCTCTTTGGCTATTTTAAAAATCTCCTCACTATTCATATTAGAAATACATTGTATGCCTATACCATATAAAACTGTATTCACAATTTGTTCCAAAGTATTTTCAACCTTTCCAGATTCATTTAAATGACTTCTAACCCAGGGAAAAAATTCGCCGTGTGCTTTTAAATATGATAATATTTGATTACTGAACCGCATATTTCCCCAGAATCCCATAAACTCCTGCTAATTGGGTTTTAAAAAAAGAGGGGCAAACGTATGATCTGGAAAGACGCCGTTGCCCACTCTAAGCCCTCTAAACCGCTGTAAAAGTAGCGCGGCTGATTAGTCCTTATAAAGAATTTCGATGAATAGTCGTGTATTTTCGATGAATGCCCAGATTTCGTAGCTGAAATTATTTTGCAATCGGCATGGTCGTTTTCGCAGGTACAGCTATGTGAAGTATATAGCTCTTACAAGGTTATAACAAATGTGTCCACTTTATCAATAAATTCTTCATATTCCGAAACGTTGATTGTAAAATCATCATTCATAACATCATGATTTTTATCGGAAGCATCCACATACAAATAATGCACGGGACCGAGGGGAGATAGCGTAGATTTGATTCGATGAAGAATACGTCTTAATTCAACAAGATTGCTACTTCTGGCGGCTATTATGAGTTCTGATCTATCAATGCGCCATTGTGCTTTCATTTCATGAATGATTTCTGCAATAGCTTCAGGATCGTTACCTACCAGTTCTTTCAAAAAATGAAGGTCAGAATTATTATCGTGTTCTTCAGGTTTTATCAGCAGGGGTTTTTGCTGTAAGTGTTTTGATATTTTAAGTATAAAATCTGCTTCATCAATAGGTTTAGCAATATAATCATCAAACCCTGAGCATAAGCATTTTTCAATTTCCTCCTCAGATACATAAGCGGTCATCGCTATTATTTTTCTATCAGATTTTAATTCATCCCTAATGTATTTAACAGCGGTGTAACCATCCATTATGGGCATTTGAATGTCCATTAACACCAGGTCATAATGATTCTTTTCTAAGAGATCCAGCACTTCCTGGCCATTATCTACAATTATAAGAGATGCCTGATATTTTGCCAGCAAATGCTTCAGTAGCATTTGGTTGGCGCCATTATCTTCAGCAGCAAGTATTTTATACCCTTCCAGTGAAAATGAATGAATACTCTTTTTTTCTTCAGCCTCTTCCAACTCGGGAAGCTCTTCGAACATACAGGTGAATGTAAATTCTGACCCCACACCTACTTCACTGTAAACAGAAACAGCGCCGCCCATTTTTTCTACAAGATTTTTTACAATTGTTAACCCCAGCCCTGTACCTCCATGCTGCCTGGTGGATACATGTTCTAGCTGCTCAAACCGCTCAAATATTGTTTGAACTTTTTCGGCCGGTATGCCTGATCCGCTGTCTTTTACCGTAATTGCCAGCTTGTATATCCTGGATGCTTCATCTACCCAAACGATCCCAACATTGACATGTATGCCGCCTACTGTAGTAAATTTAATAGCATTGCCAATAAGATTAATCAATATTTGCATCAACCTATCCGAATCACCTTTTAAACTTTGTGGAATTTTTTTATCAACAAACCATTCAAAAGCAAGCCTCTTATCGGCCAAACTTGCAGAAAATAATTTTTTAGTGCTTTCTAAAACGGTGCGAATATTAAACGGCTTGCTCCGCAGCCTTAGTTTACCTGCTTCCATCTTAGACAGGTCCAGCAAGTCATTCACTATATTTAGTAGATTTTGGCCGCCAGCGCTAATGATGTCCACGTATTCCTGTTGATTTTCTTTAAGCTCAGTCTGGTTCAGTAAGTTACAAAAGCCGATAAGTGCATTTAAGGGTGTACGCAATTCATGGCTCATATTCGCAACAAAATCATCCTTCACTTTTTTGCTTTTTACTGCTGCTATTTCTGCCGTTCTCAGCTCTCGTATAAGCTTTAGCCTTCGCGCCCGTTTTTTTATAATAAGGCGTGCCAAACCTAGAATGGTAATTATAATTATAACGCCAAGTACTCTGCTATAAGTAACAAGCTTCTCTATTATTTTGCTGTTATTATTTACAATATTTTCAAGCCTTTCCCCAAGCAGTTTTTGTAGCTCTACGCATTGCGCGTATATCACATCTGCTGGCTTTGTTTGGCCTAATTGCGTGATCAACGAATCACGCCGCACAAGGTTATCGGCTTGCGCGGAAACTATAATGCTTATTGATTGTTCTAATTGGTCAGTAATAATACTGTACAGATCGTTTGCCTGTTTCTTATAACCCAGTCTAATAAAAGCAGTTTTTAATATTTCTGAATTAGAACCTAACATGTTAATAGAATCTCTGAGTTGGTTTATCCTGGCAAAGTCAAAACCGCTCGCAGTATTACTTAATTTAGCCTGTAGGTCATAGCTAAGGGCAAGAACCCTTTGCATTCGATTGTTGAGCTGATACGTGTTAATCGTTTCCGTGTTAGCTTTTTTGAGCGTGCTTATAGATTTATTATTAAACAGTTGCCTTGCCACTACCATGCTCACAACCATCAGCACAAGAGCCGAGAAAACAATAGTTTGAATTGATAGATTTTTAATTTTCTTCATTTAAGAGTTCGAATTACAGCAAATTCAGGTTTTGTAGTAGCGCGTCTTTATACGATGTAGATATTGGTATAGCCTGGTTGCCGATATAAGCAGTTCTGTCTTCAATGTGGTCTATCTTATCTACTGCAATTACATAACTTCTGTGTACTCTTAAAAATTTTCCGGGTTGAAACCTGTCTTCAAAGATTTTAAGCGTACTATGAACAACAAAACTACCGCCGCTAACCTGTATACGCACATAATCTCCTTTAGCTTCCAGGTACAAAATTTCATCCACGTCCACCTTTTTGATGGATTTATTATCCTTAATGAATAAAAATTTGTCAGAAGATTCAGTTGTAATTCGTGAGTTCTTATTGCTGAGGAGTTCGCTGGCCTTATCTATCGCCTGCATAACCCTTGCTAAGGAAAAGGGCTTTACAAGATAATCTACAATATTCAACTCAAATGCTTCAACAGCATAGTTTTCCTTTGCTGTTGTCAAAATGGTTAAAGGCCTGTCGGGTAGCATTTTTAATAGTTCCAGGCCGCTCATTTCCGGCATTTCTATGTCAAGAAAAAGAATATCTATATTCTTCTTTTGTAAAAAAGCATGGGCAGAAATGGCATCTTCGCATTCTCCTGCAATCGTTATTTTTCCTGTTTTTTCAAGCAGTTGTTTTAGCAATACAATAGCAACTTTATTATCGTCTACAATGAGGCATTCCATAAATAGGGCTTTAAGGCTCGCTGTAAAGTTAAGGGAATAATTATAACAGAAAGGCTTCCCTGAAAGAGAAGCCCCGTAAATTAGGTATATAATTAAAATAGATTATTTTTTAAATTGTGGAACAAGGCCGTTGGCCAGTTCTACCATTTGCCTCAGGCCATCTTCAGGTAAATTTCCTTTTTTAAATTCAGCCAGTATTTCAGGGTGTTTCGTTTCCATTTCATGAAGGAACTGATCTTCAAAATCTTTTACTCTTTTTACCGGCACATCTTTAATCAAACCATTAGTGCCTAAGTAAATGATCGCTACCTGCTTTTCTACTGAGTAGGGAGAATATTGCGGTTGTTTAAGTATTTCCACATTGCGTGCACCTTTATCAATTACGTTTTTTGTAGCAGCATCCAGGTCGCCACCAAATTTTGAAAAGGCTTCCAGTTCGCGGTAAAGCGCCTGGTCAAGTTTTAAAGTACCGGCTACTTTTTTCATTGATTTGATTTGGGCATTACCACCCACGCGGCTTACTGAAATACCCACGTTAATAGCAGGGCGAATACCGGAAAGGAACAGGCTTGATTCCAAAAAGATTTGTCCGTCAGTAATTGAGATCACGTTTGTGGGAATGTAAGCGGATACGTCGCCAGCCTGCGTTTCAATAATTGGCAGTGCGGTTAAAGATCCACCACCCTTTACCAGGTGCCTGATAGTTTCAGGAAGGTCGTTCATATTCTTAGCCACGCTGTCATCATCAATAATCTTTGCAGCTCTTTCCAGCAAACGGCTGTGCAGGTAAAATACGTCGCCAGGGTAAGCCTCGCGGCCCGGCGGGCGGCGTAATAACAGAGATACCTCGCGGTATGCCACGGCCTGTTTTGAAAGATCATCATAAATGATCAGGGCTGGCCGGCCGGTATCCCGAAAATATTCGCCAATGGCAGCGCCGGCAAAAGGTGCATAGAACTGCAGCGGCGCCGGGTCTGAAGCAGAAGCTGCCACAATGGTGGTATACTCCATCGCGTCATTATCTTCCAACGTTTTCATTACGTTGGCAATGGTAGAAGCTTTCTGGCCAATAGCAACATAAATACAATAAACAGGTTGGCCTGCCTTAAAAAATTCTTTCTGGTTTATAATGGTGTCAACAGCAATAGCGGTTTTACCCGTTTGGCGGTCGCCAATGATCAGTTCACGCTGGCCGCGCCCGATTGGGATCATTGCATCCACAGCTTTAATACCCGTTTGCAGCGGTTCTTTCACCGGCTCTCTAAAAATTACTCCCGGTGCTTTGCGCTCCAAGGGCATTTCATAAAGCTCGCCTGCTATGGGGCCCTTACCGTCAATTGGCTGGCCAAGAGTATTTACCACGCGGCCCGACATGCCTTCGCCCACCTTAATAGAAGCAATTTGGTTGGTGCGGCGCACCTTACTGCCTTCTTTAATATCGGCGCTTTCACCCATAAGTACCACGCCCACGTTATCTTCCTCAAGGTTCAGGGCTATGGCGCGCACGCCGTTCTCAAACTCTACAAGCTCACCATAACGCACATTTTCAAGGCCATATACACGTGCAATGCCATCCCCTACCTGCAACACGGTACCTATTTCTTCCAAATCAGCATGGGCATTAAAGTTGCTTAACTGCTGGCGCAAAATGGCGCTAATTTCATCCGGCTTAATGTCTGGCATATAAGACTATTTATATGGTAAATAAATTTTGATGTTCTGAATTTCTTTTCGGCTGCAAAAGTAGGGTATCAGGGGGTGAAAACAAAAAAGAGCGGCGAAATTGTTCACAGCTCTATTACAGTTTTTGCAGTTGCCTTAGCCTGCTATTTTACAACCAGCACGCCTTCCGCCACAAATTGCACCTTTTTTTCGGGCCTGGTAATGGCATTAATCTCAGCCTGGCTTTTCTTTGCGTCTTCAGCGTAATGTTTCAATTCATCTACCGAATAAAGTTTTTGCTGTGCAACTCCTTCTAATACAACAGTTTTGCCTACAATTGCCGAAGGAACAAAGAACGCATAATCTTTAAATTTTACCTGCATATTGGTTTTATCAGGCAATTCTATATTCATAAAACAACCTTTTTTAGCACATGATTCCTTTACAACACCGGTAATTTTTCCGGTGTAGGTTTCGTTCTTTTTAAGTTTTTTAGAAAGATTGGCAAGGCTGATAGCGCCCTTCGCATCAATTCTCTGGCCGTAGCCGTCTCCTGCAATTGCATTACCTTCTGGTGGCTGAGCATATACAAGAACAGCAGAAAATACGATTGCGAATGTCAGTAATATTTTTTTCATTGATGCTTTTTTTATATGTGCAAATGTACATGAAAACAGCAGCGTATATTATTTTTTTAAGACGACTGTGCTAAAAGTTTTATACTTTCGTTAAATAAAAGTGAACAACTATGAGAAAAGTTAATGCAAAATTCGGAGTCGTTATTTTAATGATCTTTCTGGCCGCTTTAAGTCGTATTATTCCCCATTCCTGGAACTTTACACCAATGGTAGCAATTGCTCTGTTTGGCGGTGCCATTCTGCAGAAAAAATGGCAGGCATACCTTATACCACTGGCGGCGTATTTGGTTTCTGATATTGTATTTGCCTTAATGGGCCGAACTGGTTTTTACGGTGTAAGCCAGCTTTTTGTTTATGGTTCCATGCTTTTGGTTACCATGCTGGGCACTACCATGGGAAGGCCTAAAGCATTAAAAGTTGTTGGCTATTCATTAAGCGGTTCTGCCATTTTCTGGATCATTTCAAATTTTGGAGTATGGGTGGCCAATTCGCTTGCTGTCGGAGGCCCAACTCACGAAGTCGGCCTTACTTTAGGCATGACTTACCTGCGCGCATTACCTTTTTATAACTTATACAGCAACCAGTTATTTGTGGGCGCTTTCGCCGGTGACCTGATGTATGCCATCATTTTATTTGGCACTTATGCTCTTGTTCAAAAAAGATTTCGCGCTCTGCAATACACAGGCGCGTAGGTATTAAAAAAATATATTATAGAGCACAGGCCAGGTCTGTGCTTTTTTTATGCCTATGCAATCGGTTGCCTTTTTAAAAATGGCTTACAATTAAATGTTTTCTGCTAATTTTAGCCATTAACTAAAAAAATATTGCATATGCCGACTACCGCAACTCAAAAAAATTATTCCGGTGCCCTTATCATTATTGCTGCCCTGTTTTTCATCTTTGGTTTTGTTACCTGGGCCAACTCCACTCTTATCCCTTATTTACAAATAGCCTGCGAATTAAAAACATCCGAAGCCGTTCTGGTAACTTTTGCATTCTATATTTCGTATGCGGTAATGGCTTTCCCTTCTTCATGGGTATTAAAGAAAACTGGTTTTAAAAGAGGTATGGTAATCGGGTTACTGGTAATGGCTGTTGGCGCCCTCGTATTCATTCCTGCTGCTAATACACGTTCTTTCGAATTATTTCTTTTTGGTCTTTTTATAATAGGCACCGGCCTTGCGCTGTTGCAAACCGCTTCTAACCCTTATGTAACCATACTTGGCCCGCTCGAAAGTGCTGCCAAGCGCATCAGCATTATGGGCATCTGTAACAAGGTTGCCGGCGCACTGGCGCCACTTATTTTGGGTTTTATTGTGCTAAAAAATTCTGACCAGTTTGTAGCAACGCTGGCTACGTTAGGCGAAGCTGAAAAGGCTGTAATGCTGGATGATCTGGCATCAAAAGTAATAGCCCCTTATGTTGTGATTGCGATTGTACTGGTTGGACTGGCGGTTTGGATCAATTTTTCCAGCCTGCCGGAATTAAAAGCAGAGGGAGAGGATGTGGTGGATGGCGTGGATACCAATCGCAGCAGCATTTTCAGCTACCCTTATTTGTGGTTTGGATTTGTTGCCATATTTCTGTACGTTGGTGTAGAAGTAATGGCCGGAGACATCATTCAAATCTATGGTAAAGAAATAGGTATTCCCCTGGAACAGGCCAAACACTTTACAAGCTATACCATGATTGGAATGCTGGCAGGCTACCTTATCGGTATTTTTACCATTCCTAAATATTTAAGCCAAACCACTGCGCTAAGAGGCTCAGCAGTTTTAGGTATTATATTCTCCATTGCGGCTATTTATACCAGTGGAGCCACCTCCATTCTTTTCATAGCATTGCTCGGATTTGCCAATGCACTGGTGTGGCCTGCAGTTTGGCCATTAACCATGGAAGGTTTGGGAAAATTTACGAAAACCGGCGGCGCGCTGCTTGTTGTAGGTATTGCTGGTGGCGCTATAATACCTAAACTTTGGGCTTCACTTGGCGAAAACATCGGTATGCAACAGGCTTTCTGGATCATGGTACCCTGTTATCTTTACATTCTTTTCTTCGGATTGAAAGGTCACAAAATCGGCAAGTCAGTTCCCACTTCGTAAGTTTATTAAAGTCGCGGCAGTTATACCTTGACATAGATCTTTTTCTTATCAAGCCAGTAACATATTGCCCACATAAATATAATAATGCAAATAGCATTAAGCAGCGAGCCATTGTGCGGCGCGCCAGGCGTGTGTATCAGAACTTTTTTATATAACCAGTTCCACGGGGTGGTACCATCTGCAGAGCGGAACAAAGCAGCCGTTTTGGGTAAAAATGCGCTTAAAGCAAATATAAATAAGGGGTTTTTACCAAATACTTCAAAAAAGTTGCTGAGAAAGCCTTTTACTTTTTTCACTTCCACCAGGTAGATCATGGTGGCAATGGTGATCATAGCCAGGCCATTTACATAAACAACGTAACTGCTCGTCCATATTTTTTTATTGATGGGAAACACAAAATCCCAGCAATAACCGGTTATTAGAAAAACGACTGCAGCCACAAACAACCCACTGAGCATTTTATAAATGGCTGGGTTTTCTGCTGCGGAAGGCGCAATGCTACCACCGTTATTTTTTATGTACATGCCTGCAAAATAACCAAATACAACCTGCACAATGGCCGGCAACGTGCTTAACAATCCTTCCGGCTCAAATGGTACGCCTTCACCCTTGTACATATGTGCAATACCTAAAAAAGCTTTGTCAATTACATTTCCATACCAACCTTCAAGGCTGTAAGGATCAGCAGGATTGCCAAGAAGGCAGATGGCCCAGTAAGCCAGCAGCAAAAGCAGCGAAACAAACCAGGCGGCTTTTGGCTTGAAGTAATACACAATGACTGATGCAAAAAAATAACAAAGTGCGATGCGCTGCAGCACGCCAAATATTCTTACCCCTTTTGTAGGGTCATTCGGATTCACCCAGTGGATAAGTTGGAAACTGCCATCCACGTTTCGTACAAAAGGATACCAGTTTAAAAAAAGCCCGATACCAAAAATGATCAGGGTTCGCTTCATCACTTTTTTCCAAAAAGCCGCGTCGCCTTGCTCCTTCAGCCATGGTATGACAAACGCCATGGCATTGCCCACTGCAAATAAAAAGAAAGGAAACACCAGGTCGGTGGGCGTAAGGCCGTGCCAGCCAGCATGTTTTAAAGGACCGTAAATGTATTGCCAGGTTCCGGGGTTATTTACTAATATCATCAGGCATACTGTAGCCCCGCGAAAAATGTCAAGCGATCGATAGCGTACTTTCATTAGAAATGGTATAAAAATTAAAGCAATTTACTTAAAAAAAGTTTCACTACATATGAAACAATATCTTCCTGCATTGGCCGCAACAGCATTTTTGCAAAATGTCTATTTCCTTCTACAAAGAACCTTTCAAATAGCCAGAAAAACGACCGTATATCAATAAATGTTTACAATTGTTTGCTACAATCATAGTTCCTTTCCTGTTATATTTGCAGATTATATTTAAACGCCATTTTAAAAATTTGATGATTTGTTTTTAAACATTAAAGCGTAAACCCCGATACCATGAAAATTTTTTCAACAGTAACGATCTTCTCATTTCTGTGCCTAATGGTGACATCCTGCGCTGTTCAGTCAAAAATGCCTTTATTTCTGGAAAGCGCCGATAACGAGAACATTGAAAAAAATATCAACATCCCTGAATTGAAAATTCAAAAAAACGACCTGCTGGCCATACAGGTGTACAGCGACTATTTTCCTAAGGATGCCAACCCTGACGATTTGTACAACCAGCCCCGACCCTCCGGTGGTCTTACGAGTGGAAATACACAGGTAAACACCACCTCTACCAGCGGCGGATATTTGGTAGATGCGAACGGGAATATTGATTACCCGCGCCTGGGGCTTATTAAAGCCGAGGGACTTACCAAACTTCAACTGGAAGAAGAAATCAAAAAACGGCTTACCTCACCCGTAGTTTTGTTAACTAACCCTACGGTAATCGTAAGGTTTCAAAGTTATAAAGTAACGCTGCTAGGCGAATTTAATGCCCCGCAAACATTGAACATTCCTGTGGAAAAAATGACCGTATTTGAAGCCATTGCCATGGCGGGCGGCATTACCGAGTGGGGCCGTAAAGACCACGTGCAGGTCATCAGGGAGCAGAACGGAGTAAGAGAAATAGGTATTATTGATCTTTCGTCGCCAACGGCGTTTAGTTCTCCCTACTATTTTTTAAAGCAAAACGATATTATTTTAATCAACCCCATTCCTGAAAAGGCTAAGTTGCGCGATGAGCAGGCCACTCTGGGCAGGGTGTCCTTCATATCCTCCATTTCTGGGGTTGCGTTAGGGGTAGTAAGTTTGATCATTACTTTAACAAGAAATAATAACTAAATATTCATGCAGGAATTAAGGAACGAAAGACTTGATCTTCATAAACTTTCTGTCAGGGATCTTTTTTACAAATACGTAAGATTTTTACCGCTTTATATACTGTGCCTTTTGTTGGCGCTGGTAGGCGCATGGCTTTATTTACGATATGCGCAGGAAAGATACGAGTCAATAGGGAGTATGATTGTTGAAACCAATGAAGGTACCGGCAGTGGAGATAAGGTAGAAGATTTGATTTCGGGGAAAAACCGCGACAGGAACATTCAAAGTGAAATAGAGGTTTTACGCTCAAAAGCGTTGATCACAAGGGTTGTAAGAAACGGAAACCTGCAATACAGTTATTTGGCCAAAGGAAAGATAAAAGATGCAGACGCTTATAAAACAACTCCTTTTTTCATTCAGCAAATTCAGCTGAATGATTCAAATTTATCTTTTACCATTCCCATTGAGTTCATCAACCGCAGCCAGTTTAGAGTGGGAACTGAAACCGTTAACTATAATTTTGGTCAGGTGTTTAAAACCCCGCACGGCGTATTCAAACTTATAAGAGACGGCGAACCCGCAGCCGGTTCAGAATACATAATTCAATACGCGCCTGCAGAATTAGTGGCCGCCTCAATGGTTTCGGATATTAATGTGCAGCCTAAAATACAGGGCACTAATATTTTAACCATTCAGTATGAAACCACCAATCCCTACCTGGCCGCAGATGTAATCAACGGGCTGATGCAGGAATACAATATCATGAGCATTGAACAAAGCAACCTGGCAATGGACCAAACCATTGGTTTTGTGGACAGGCGGCTGGCCGTGCTTGAACGCGACATTGACAGCATTCAGAAAAAACTAGTGGCCTATCAAAGAAGCAACGATATAGTAAATGTAGAATCACAAATAGAAGATCTGCTTAAAAAATCGAGTGAGCAGGAAGCGCTGGCTTTGGAAAGAAGGATGGCACTTTCCAGCCTGAACCAGATAGAAAATTATCTTAAAAACAGCGGCAACCAGTATAACAGGGCAGTGGCTCCGTCTTCTCTCGGTATAGAAGACCCAACACTCAATCAGCTTATACAGCGTTACAACGAAGCCCAACTGGAACGCAAAAATGAAATTGAAGCCAATGCCAGCCCTGAAAATCCTAAAATCAAGCAACTGAACGACAATATTGAGTTTTTGCGCAGAAGTACGCTGGAAAACATCAATATGCTTCAGGCAAATTACAACAATGCCTTATCAGCAGTTTCTTCAGAAAAATCGCGCAACAAAAGCGCTGCCCTGCAAATGCCTGCATTAGTAAATGAACAGGTTGAACTTGAAAGGCAACTGATTTCAAAGCTTACTCTGTTTAAGTTGCTAGATGAAAAAAAGGAGGAAGTAGCAATTACCCGCAGCAGCACACAGCCTACCTCCAGAATTGTGGAGCTTGCAGAACCGAACATGAACCCGGTAAAACCACAAAAAGGCGTCATTCAACTTGCGGCTTTTGTGCTGGGCCTTGTATTACCCACGGCATTTATTTTCTTAAGAGAAATGCTAAATGACCGTGTCAATACCAGAGGAGATATTGAAAAAATTACCGAAGCGCCCATACTTGGAGAAGTTGGCCACTCCTATTCCGATAATACACTCGTAGTGAATAAAACCAGCAGAAGCCTGATTGCCGAGCAGTTCAGGATATTGCGCTCCAATCTGCAATACATTATTGGTAAAAGAAGTAATGCCACCATATTGGTCACTTCTTCTTTTGGCGGTGAAGGAAAATCGTTCATCAGCACCAACATGGGCGCCGTATTTGCCTTAACCGATAAAAAAACAGTGGTGCTTGAGTTTGACCTTCGCAAACCAAAAGTTTTAGCAGGATTGAATATGAACCGCTTACCGGGCATCAGTAATTATATGGTAGGAAACAATGAGTTAGATGAATTGATCATTCCGGTTGAAGGCCATACCAATCTTTTTGTGCTGCCCTGCGGGCC
>JAFAFV010000144.1 GCA_023423285.1 Bacteroidota bacterium | reverse complement strand
CGCCTTCGTCTGTAATAACATCAACTTCTACTGTTGGGTTGCCCCTGCTGTCTAAAACCTGTCTTGCAAAGACATCTGAAATGTAACTCATTTGGAAAATATTTTATAAAATGATAAATACTAATCTGACTGGTGCCGCAAGTTAATTAATAGTTTGCGTAATCAGGCCTGGAAAGCCAAAAAATAAGGCGCATATGAAAAAAATCATAAAGAGCATGTGGTGCATGCCAGCATAAAACAGCCGAAGCTGCCCCGGTGATGGGCAGCTTCGGCATATAAGGATGTTTTTGTAATGGTTTAAATATCATCAAACACGTATAGCGGATCAATATTATTTTTATCAGGCGCCATTTCTATTACTGGTTTTACCAGGCCATCTTTGAGGCCATATACCCAGCCATGCAGGTAAGGGCCGCTTCTCCTGGCCCATGCTTTTTGAATGATGGAAGTTTTGGCCAGCTTTTCTACCTGCTCTGCCACGTTCAGCTCTACAAGCCTGTCAGCTCTTTTATCCAAGTCTTCAATAGCATCCAGCTCCGCGCGGTGCTGGCGGTATGTATCTTTAATCACCCTGATCCACATATTCAGCACCTGGTCAAAATCCTGATTGCCCAATGCAGCTTTTACACCACCGCAACCATAGTGCCCGCACACAATCACGTGCCTTACTTTTAAATGCACTACCGCGTATTCCAGCACGCTCAGCAGGTTTACGTCTGTATGTACCACCATATTGGCAATATTGCGGTGTACAAATATTTCGCCAGGCTCGGTGCCGGTAATTTCATTGGCAGGTACGCGGCTGTCACTGCAGCCTATCCATAAAAATTCAGGTTTTTGTATGTCTTTTAACCTGTTGAAATATTGAGGATCTGTTTTAAGTTTTTCGTGTGCCCATGTTTTATTATCCTGTAATAATTTTTGATATGCGTCCATATAATTTTTAGATTTTTTAAATTATTTTCATTTCAAATTTAATAATAACCATTCAACTATCTTGTATTCAAGGCAGGCTGCAATTTTAATTGTTTAATGCTCTTGTCATGCCTTCGCACCAGGTCGCCCTGCCTGTTTTGGGTATTGAGAATTTTATAAGAAAACCCGTGATCAATAAAACTGCTCACCTGTAAATCAACATCTATGTTATTTAACGGTGCATGCAGCATAAAGTCTTCAATCACTTCTACAACATCTTTATCAATAAAATCGGCCCTCCTGGCATCAATGATCACTTTTGATCCTTCTGGTACTGTTTCAAGCTTTTGTCGGATGATGGCCTTGTTTAAAAACGATACATCCTTCCTTAACCTGAAAAGATATTTTTCATCGCAATGAACCACAAATACCGATTTGCGAAAGTTGGAGCGCATCACAAAGAATAAGCCCACGCCAATGCCAATGATCACACCTTTCAAAAGGTCTGTGGCAAGTATGGCTGCTATGGTAATGACAAATGGCAAAAACTGGTCCCAGCCTTTTTTATAATAAGCTTTAAATAAAGCAGGCCTGGCAAGTTTGTAACCAATATAAATTAAAATGGCTGCCAACGCGGTTTTGGGTATCAGGTTTAATAAAAACGGTATGAAAGCCACAGATAGCAACAACCATGTGCCGTGGTAAATGGTTGACATTTTTGTTTTGGCGCCAGAATTTACATTGGCCGATGAGCGCACGATCACACTTGTAACCGGTATGCCTCCTATCAACCCTGAAATAATATTACCAATGCCCTGCGCTTTCAACTCGCGGTTGGTGGGCGTAACCCTTTGGTACGGGTCCAGGTCATCAACGGCTTCAATGCTTAGTAAACTTTCAAGGCTGGCTACCAGTGATAAAGTAACGGCAATGACCAGCACCTGTGTATTGAATACCGCGCTCCAGTCGGGCGTGGTAAAAAAAGAAAAGAACTCTCCTGCCGATGCCGCAACCGGTATACTTACCAGAAAACCGCCTGTTAATGCATATGCCGGGTTGATAACCGTATACAAATAATTGATGCCTGTAGCCAAAAACACGATCAATAACGGTGCGGGCACCAGGCGAAGAAACCCTTTCTTTTTTGCCACCATTTTATCCCATATAATATGAAAAAGCAAGCAAACAGCGCCAATGAGAAACACTGCCGGGTTTACCTGAGTTATTGAATAAAATAATGCCGTAAACATGTTTCGCGACTCTTGTTGTATGCCCTGCTGTGCTGTAGCAGGGTCTCCGAGCAATACAGGTATTTGCCCAATGATCAATATCAATCCTATGGCGGCAAGCATTCCCTTTATAACACCGTTTGGCACATAATCGCCAATGATGCCGGCTTTCAAAAAGCCCAGGCACAATTGAAATACACCGCATAATACTACAGCCATAAGAAACGCCTCAAACGACTGTAACTGGGTAATTGCTGCCAGTACAATGGTGGTAAGGCCAGCTGCGGGGCCGCTGACACTTAGATGCGACCGGCTTGCAAAGCCTACCACAATACCCCCTACAACACCTGCTATAATACCACTAAACAATGGCGCACCCGATGCCAACGCCACTCCCAGACAAAGGGGAAGCGCTACTAAAAACACAACTATAGACGCCGGAACATCCGACGATAAACTTTTAATATAATCTTTTGCTTTTGGACGAGCTGTCATACTTAATTTTTTAGATGAGATACATAAATTCCGTTACCGGTAAAACACTTTACCGGTTTACTCATTGCTGATAAAAAATAAACTATGACAGATGGTTGGGCGGCGGACAGGGGGGCTCTCCATGATAAGCCCTGTATGTAGACTCCCGGGCATGGATGTATGCTGCGGATGTTTGTAAAGAAATAAAAGAAAGATCGTATTCGCCGTGATGTATGTATTCTTCAGACAAATTTACCTGGCCCGGAACCTTTTCTTCAGTTGTACCGGCTAATGGGTTATCATTACTGTTAGCGGCAGCCATTTCTGTTGCCACAGCACCTTTTGCCGCCGTAACAAATGGCAGGCTGACGGTAAGCCAGGCCATAACCAGAAACATGAAAATTATGGAAACACGCATCCAGTAGCTTATTTGTTTTGTTGAATCCTCCATCCTAATGCGTGCAAATATATGGTTTGAGATTTTAAAAATTTAAAAAGTCTTGCAAAAAAATCAAACCCGCAAGCAAACAAAAAGCCTCCTGCTGAGGAGGCCTGTAATAATATAAAAAACGTAGTTACCGCAAGCGGTTCAAATCTCTTACCAGTTTCTGGTCGTCCCTGATGCCTTTTAACGCAAAGAAAAAGCCTATAACAATTCCCAACGATAGTAACGCGGTAAGCGAGATGCCACCGGTTTCAAAACTCAGCGTGTAGTAATAGAACAACGCGATCAGGCCGATTGACAGCAACAGGCCTGCAAATGTAAGCTGCAACTGAAGCCTGCGGTTTTTATATAAAAAAATGGCCAGCAACGCAAGCGCTGCAACGGCTCCTGCCAGCAGCATCAGCCAGATATTATCCGTAGCGGTAAGGTCAGCGCCTGCCACTCCCACAGCCTCGGTTTTTAATGTACCGTTATAAAACGGAAACCTGAAAGTAAGCACAGCACATACTAAGGCTAATAATAACCAAAGAGTTTGTTTACGTTGGATCATCTTTGACGGTTTATGAGTTAAACTTGATAACT
>JAFAFV010000091.1 GCA_023423285.1 Bacteroidota bacterium | reverse complement strand
TGCGTTCGCTCCCATAATGCCTTTGTTATATTCGTTTGTTACCAACCCGTGGTAATAAGTTATTTCAGGTGAGAAAGTGAACCCTTCAGTAACTCTAACATTTAAACCCAGTGCTGCATTGATACCGGCATCTACCTTAGTATCCATTACTTTAGTGGTTTTATAACCATCAAGTGCATCATTATTATCTTTAGTTAATGTTTTACCACCCACAAGAAAACCAACGCTTGGTCCCACGCTAATTCTTGGTAAAACCCGGCTTACTGAACTACCCAAATCAAAAGATGCGATCAGAGGAACTCTTATATAATTCATTCTTTGCTCGTAAACTTCATCGGTAGTTTCATTATTAAAAGTCACACCCTCAGTGCTAAAAAATGTACCTAGCCCAAGATTTACGTTTGGCCCGAAATTAAGTTTACCCATACGTCCCACCTGAACAGATGGATGGAATTTATACTTCTCGTTGGCGTCCCTGTTTCCGACTGTCCAGCTATGACCAACCGTAATTTTATCACCTATTGAAGTAAATACCTGTGCTTCTGATAAACTGCTTATCATCAAAAATGCCGTTGCTGCTATAAAAATATTTTTCATGTTGTAAGGTTTTGTTTAGTATTTATTTGTCAGGGATAGTGTGTTAAAAACCGTGCCATATTGGCCACCGGAACGGGCGTTAGCTTATTTGTACGCTGAGTTTCAACCAAATAATTTCAATGTATTATTACAATGCGTTTTGCCTGCTGAGAGTAGTTCGTTAATTTTACACACTTCAAATAGAATTAAAGAATATGATCAATATAACTTTTCCCGATGGGGCCAAAAAACAGTTTGAAAGCGGTGTAAATGCAATGGATATAGCCAAATCTATTTCAGAAGGATTGGCGCGTAAAGTACTTGCAGCAAATGTAAACGGAGAAGTGTGGGATGCCACAAGGCCAATTACTACAGATGCGAACCTGATACTACTTACCTGGAATGATGCGGATGGAAAGAAAACCTTCTGGCATTCTTCGGCACACCTTATGGCAGAAGCCGTGGAAGCTACTTTTCCCGGCGTGAAATTTTGGGTTGGTCCACCGGTTGATTCGGGTGGTTTTTATTATGATATGGATCTGGGCGATCGAAAGCTAAGTGAAGAAGACCTGGCCGGGCTTGAAAAGAAGATGAATGAACTGGCTAAAACCAACAGTCAATATATCAGAAAAGAAATGTCCAAAGCGGAAGCTGTGGCCTATTTTACTGATAAAGGCGATGAATATAAACTGGACCTTTTGAGCGGCCTTGAAGATGGCAGCATTACATTTTATACACAGGGTAATTTTACTGACCTGTGCCGTGGGCCGCATATTCCAGGCACCGGTTTAATCAAAGCCATAAAGCTTACCAGTGTAGCTGGCGCCTACTGGAAAGGGGATGAGAAAAATAAAATGCTTACCCGTGTATATGGCATTACATTTCCCGCGCAAAAAGAACTGGATGAATACCTGGCCATGCTGGAAGAAGCCAAAAAGCGCGACCACCGCAAGTTGGGCAAAGAACTGGGTATTTATACCATGGATGATGATGTTGGACCCGGGCTTCCTTTGTGGTTGCCAAACGGAACGGTGATTATTGAAGAACTGGAAAAACTGGCTAAGGAAACCGAAGAAGCAGCAGGTTATAAAAGAGTGGTTACACCACACATTGCAAAAGAAAGCATGTACCTTACCAGTGGACACTTACCATATTATGCCGACAGTATGTTTCCACCCATGGAGCTGGAAGGGCAGAAATACTACCTGAAAGCCATGAACTGCCCGCATCACCACAAAATATTTGATGCAGAACCTAAAAGTTATAAAGACCTGCCATTACGCCTTGCAGAGTATGGAACCTGTTACCGTTACGAGCAGAGCGGTGAACTGTTTGGCCTGATGCGTGTACGCTGCCTGCACATGAATGATGCGCATATTTATTGCAGTAAAGAACAATTTTACGAGGAGTTTCGCGCGGTAAATGATATGTACCTGAAATATTTTAAAATATTTGGTATTGAAAAATATGTGATGCGCCTTTCGCTGCACAGCCCCGAAAACCTTGGTAAAAAATACGTGAACGAGCCGGAGCTGTGGCTGGAAACAGAAAAAATGGTACGTGAGGTATTGGTAAAAACCAACACACCTTTTATAGAAGTAAAAGATGAAGCCGCCTTTTACGGGCCGAAAATAGACGTACAAATATGGAGCGCCATTGGCCGTGAGTTTACATTGGCTACCAACCAGGTTGATTTTAACAGTGGTAATAAATTCAAGCTTTCTTACACCAATCAAAATAATGAAGCAGAGGTACCACTGATTATTCACCGCGCACCGCTGGGCACACACGAAAGGTTCATTGGCTTTTTGTTAGAACATTATGCCGGCAAATTTCCTGTGTGGCTTTCGCCTTTACAGGTGAAGGTATTGCCCATCAGCGATAAATTCATGGATTATGCCAAAAGCCTTCAACAACAGTTAAAGAAGGCTGGCATACGCGCAGAAATTGATGACCGCAACGAAAAGATTGGTAAAAAAATACGCGACACAGAATTGCACAAAGTGCCTTACATGCTTGTGGTAGGTGAAAAAGAAATGAATGAAAATAAAGTATCTGTACGCCGCCAGGGCAAAGGGGATATGGGCGCCAAACCTGTTGATGAATTTATTGCTGGGGTGAAGGAGGAAATTGAAAACAGGGAGAATGTGTAGTGGAGTTGTTAGTTACATATTGATGTGCCTGAAATAAATGCCGCTGGAAGTAGCGCAGAAGTCTTGAGAACTCAAAGCTGGTTACATTTTCCCAAGATATTTCATTGTAATATCTTCAAACTGGTCAATATCAAAAGGCTTGGTAATGTAAGCATCTGCACCGGCTTTTTCTGCCAGTTCGCTTACATTGCTATTTGCTGTAAAATACACAACAGGTATATTTTTCAGCTTTTCGTTTGATTTGATCAACCTTGTTGCTTCCACGCCGCTGATATTGGGCAGCCAGTTGTCCATAAAGATCAGGTCGGGCATATAATCGCCAACCTGTTTTTCAACGTCATTGGTGACCGTTGATGTTTTTACTTTACATCCCATATCTTCCAGAATAAGTTTACACAGTTCCAGTATTTCAACACTGTCATCAAAAATGAAAACTTTTTTTTGATCGCTATTCTCTGCCATTTTTTAATTGATTTATATAGCCAGCCATCTCTTCAATATTTAAAACATGATCAATCATTACATTTTTTGATGCAAACTCAGGCATGTGCGCAACCACCGCTGATGCCGGATCCTGTATTAATGTAATGCCCCCGTGTTCTTTCACTTTTTGCAGGCCATAAGTTCCGTCATTGTTGGAGCCTGAAAGCAACAGGCACACCAGTTGATCCTGATAAACCTCAGCAGCGCTTTCAAAAGTAACATCAATCGAAGGGCGTGAAAAGTTGACCTTTTCAGAAGCGTCAAGAGAAAAAGTTTTGTCTTTTTCAATCAATAAGTGGTAGTTGGGGGGTGTGATGTATACAGTACAAGGTTTTATTTCTTCTTTTTCTTCCAATTCCTTAACAAGCAATTTTGTTTTATTGGTCAGTAGATCTGTTAACAGGTTGTCTTTACCCGATTTGCGGTGAAGCACCAGGATGATAGGGAAAGGAAGGTAGGCATCAAGTTCTGGAAGTACTTTTAACAGTACATCCAGGCTACCGGCAGAGCCCCCAATTATTAATGCTTCACAATGCCTGTTCATAGCTATTGAATTTTTTGCCAGATTTTACCTGATCCGATCCGCTGATAATTTTTTGATATGGGTGAAAAATCCAGAGATTCTTTCGCGCCTAATGCCAGAAAGCCTGATTTTTCAAGGCTGCCGTCAAACAGTTCAAACACCTTTGTTTGCAATTGCCTGTCAAAATATATGAGCACGTTGCGGCAAAGGATCAGTTGAAATTCGTTAAAAGAATTATCTGAAACGAGGTTGTGCGTCGAAAAAATAATTTTTTTCTTAAGTTCATCGTTCAGTTTTCCAAGTGAATAATTTGCCGAATAATAATCTGAAAAATTTTCAGTACCGCCGGCTTCCATATAATTTTCGGTATAAAGTTTTAGTTTATTCAACGGTATCATTGCCTGCGCGGCAGTTTCTAAAACAGCGCTGTTAATGTCTGTTGCATAAATAAGAGATTTGTTCAACAGGTTGAGTTCCTTTAAAAGGATCACGATGGAATAAGCTTCTTCACCCGTGCTGCAACCTGCGATCCAGATTCTTATAAAACGATAAGCGCCAAGTTTTGGAAGTATTACATTTCTCAGGTCATGATAAAATTCAGGATCCCTGAACATTTCAGTTACATTGATGGTGATCTCTTCCATGAATCGCTTAAAATAACCCGGTTCTGTCCTGATTTTGTAACGATATTCTGCAAAGCTCACAAATTTGTCTAACTCGTATAACCGGAAGATCCTTCGCTTGAGGGATGCCCGGGAATAGCCTGTGAAGTCGTATCCATACACCTCCAGCACATCGGAGAGCAGCGTTTCCACCATCTCATCGTTGTAGTCAGATTTCATTTAGCTGATTACTTTATTTAATTCTTTGATCAGTTCAGTCACATTTACCGGTTTGGAAATATAACCATCAGCGCCGGCTTCCATACATTTTTCACGGTCGCCTGTCATTGCCTGAGCCGTAACGGCAATCACATATATATCTTTCATACCGGGATCGGCTTTTATTTTTTTAATAGCCTGGTAGCCGTCCATTTCGGGCATCATCATATCCATCAACACCACAGCTATATTTTTGTTGACTGATAGAATTTCAAAACCCTCCTGCGCACTTTGCGCTGAAACGCATTGATACTTTTTTGATTTTAACACGGCACTAAGTGCAAAAATGTTTTTATAATCATCGTCAATGATGAGAATTTCTTTAAGACTTTTCATAACGAATGAGGTTTAAAATTTATCATAAAGCCACACCCTTAATAAAGAAACCAGTTGGTCTATATCCACAGGTTTTGAAATAAAATCTGATGCGCCTACGGCGATGCATTTTTCACGGTCGCCCATCATGGCTTTTGCGGTAACGGCCAGTACTGGCAGGTGCCTGAACTTTGCTGAAGCCCTTATTTCGCGGATGGTTTCATAACCATCCATTTCAGGCATCATCATATCCATCAACACCACATCAATTTCAGAATAATTTTCCAGGGCCGCCATCGCCTCCCTGCCATCCATCGCCGCAATTACTTTCATGCCCTGTATTTCCAAAGCTTTGGTTAGTGAAAATATATTGCGCACATCATCATCGGCAATCAGTACCGTTTTGTCTTTCAGTATGTTTCTTAATACGCTAAGTTTCTCAATATTGCCGTTCTGGTTTTGTTTTTCCTTGTTGTTTTTTTCTACAAGATGTAAGAACAGGCCTGCTTCATCAAGAATTCTCTGGTACGAATTCACGGTTTTTACCACGATGGAATCAGTATATTTTTTTATACGGCTTTCTTCCCCCTTAGAAAGATTGTTCCCTGTGAAAATAACGATCGGCAACTGCTCCAGTCCCTTATTTTGCTTAATGGTTTCAAGCGTATCATATGCATTTTTGTCAGGCACAGCCATATCCAAAATTACACAGTCAATGTCGCGCTTCACCAATGCATCAATGCTCTCGGTAACGTTTTTAGCAATATCCGTATCAACGCCATGCGCACGAAGAAAATAGCTTAATGCCTTTGCATGATATTCATTCTCTTCAACGATCAATACTTTTTTTGGCGCCTTATTGAGCGCGTCTTCCAGCTTTTGAAAAATCGTGGGCATTTGCTCCAGCGCAAAAGGTTTGTTGATGAAGTCAACTGCGCCTTTCAGCAGGCTTTCCTGTTTCATCTTTAAAGAAGACATGATGTGAACCGGAATAGGTTTGGTTTCGGGGTTTGATTTTAACGCTTCCATTACCTGCCAGCCATCCATTACGGGCAACTGTATATCAAGCAGTATTGCCAGCGGTTTATAAAGTTGTGCCATTTCAATGCCCACATCTCCGCGAACTGCTACAATGCATTTGTAATTTTTGCTTCGGGTATACTTCATTAAGATTCTGGCAAAATCAGTATCGTCCTCAATAATTAAGATTACTTTGTCCCCGTCCGCAATATTGTCCCGGTCATCCTCTACTGGTTGCGGTATATTTTGTGCAAGATATCTTTGCGTCTCCTCATTTTGAGAAACAGAATACGTAGGTTTTGTTTCAGGTGCTTCGGGTATTTCAACTTTTTCTTCAACCATTTCACTTGCATTTTCTGCATCTACAGGAATAATAAGTGTAAACTCGCTGCCTTTACCTTCGGTGCTTTCAAGCTTTATTTTTCCACCCAGCAGGCGGGCCAGTTCGCGGCTAATGGAAAGCCCAAGGCCGGTACCACCATACTTGCGCTGGGTGGAGCCATCTGCCTGCTGAAATGCTTCAAAAACCATTTTTTGCTTGTCTTCTGCAATGCCAATGCCGGTATCTTTAACGCTAAACAATACTTTGTTTTTTGTTTCATCATTTGATACACGCAGCGTAATGCTTCCCTGCGATGTGAATTTTATGGCATTTGAAAACAGGTTTTTCAAAATTTGTTCTACACGCTGCTTATCGGTTCGCAAAGAAGGTTCAATGTCAGGAGCCGCTTCAATTATTAATGCAAGATTTTTTTGACTGGCCATTGGTTTGAACATGAGTTCCATGTCTTTTATAATTTCCTGCACCTGCACCTCGTGAATATCAAGTACCATTTTGCCCGCTTCTATCTTAGAAAGATCAAGTATTTCATCAATCAGCATTAGCAATCCCTGCCCCGAGCTGTTCATTACCTGCGCATATTCAACGTACTGGCTGTCCAGTTCCTCACTTTCTACCATCAGTTTGGATAAAAGTAATATGGAGTTTAAAGGAGTACGCAGTTCATGCGACATGTTTGCTAAAAATTCTGACTTATATCTTGTACTTTGTTCCAGCTCGATCGATTTTTGTTGAATATCGAAATTCCGCTGCTCAATCAGAGCGTTCTTCTCTTCAAGCATGGCAGATCGTTCTTCAAGCACCTGGTTGCTTTGCAGCAGTTCTTCCTGCTGCACGCGAAGCTCTTCTTCTGATGCCTGCAGTTTTTGTGATTGTGCTTCAAGTTCAGCATTGATGTTTTCTAATTCGGTATGCTGTGTTTGCAATTCTTCTGCCTGCGCCTGGGTTTGTTCCAGCAGTTCCTGCAGCCTGATCCTGCTTTGCGCGCTGTAAAATGCAATGCCAATATTATCTGCAACGGCATCAAGAAATTCAAGTTGTAAAGAAGTATATTGATGCGTGGAGCCAAGTTCTACCACTCCAAGCGGCATGTTGTATCTTTTAATTGGCAGTGAAACTATGCTTTTGGGTTTGGTGTTGCCGGTTGCAAAAGAAATGGTGGCTTCTTCAGGAATGTTATCTAAAGTAATTTTTTTACCTGCATCAAAAGCCTGCCCGGAGATACCTTCACCTTTTTGAAGAATCTTTTTACCTGATAGCGAGAGGGCATAGCTGCCAACAAGATGAAGATGGCCATCAGCGCTCAGCAGGTAGATGGCAGCCATGGCGCTTTTTGTATGTGCTGTAATACTATCCAAAACATCCTTGGCTAATATATCAATAGTTTTTTCGCCCACCATGCGGTCATTCAATTCTGCAACCGCTGAACTCAACCATTGTTTTTCTGCAAGGGTATTAAAAGAGCTTTTGAGTGA
>JAFAFV010000106.1 GCA_023423285.1 Bacteroidota bacterium | reverse complement strand
CTGCCGGGCCTGAATGCCACCTGGCAGCAATACAAAAAACAACCTTATGTTGATCCTTACTCCTACCAGCGGTTGTTGAAAGCGCTACACTTTGCCATGTTTTTACAAATGCATTTTGATTAGTGAACATATTTGATTGTCATTCTGAGCGAAACGCAGTGTAGCGAGGAATCTCATTTAAAATTCAGCAGCTTTCTCCTCATTCCGCCTACGGCACATTCGTCGAGATGACGAACACACCAAACCGTCATTCCGAACGCAACGAAGTGGAGTGAGGAATCTCATCCAAATTAAATAGCTTTGCCACCATGAGTTACCAGCTAAATACAAAAGATGTATTAATTACCCAATTAGAGGAAGATGGCGTGGCATTCAATAGCCAAACCAACGAATACTTTTCATTGAATGAAACCTCTTTCAAAATTTTAAAAGGGATAGAGCAAAATTTACCGGTTACAGAGATCTGCTCACAGCTTCAAGAAGAATATGACATTTCCCCGGCCGATTGCACTAACGAAGTCAACAACACGCTGCAGCTTTTTCTGGAAAAAAAGCTGATCATCAAACAATGATACAACTGGTAAAAAAATTTACCCGGCTAAGCGCTGTAAGAAAAAAGCTATTGCTGCAGACGCTTATTTTGTCTGTGTACACCCAGGTGCTCTTTCGCTTTTTTAAAAAACACGCCAGCTTTGGAAAGGCTGCCGTTACAAACAACGCTCACCAACAACCTGACGCGAAAGCCTTAGACATTGCTTACGCCATACAAGCTGTGGACAAGCTTGTTCCCTGGCAGAACGTGTGCAGGCACCAGGCTTACCAAGCTAAAATGCTGTGCAGTTGGAACCGATTGCCCTACATGATATTTGTGGGGTTTAAAAAAGATAAGGAAACCAACAAAATTCAGGCACACGCCTGGACGGTAGCCGGCGGAAAGATCATCACCGGCTTTTGCAAGCCCAATGAATACACCATACAAAACGTCTATCAAAACGAATGGCAGTAACGGTCAAAAATTTTAACCTCAGAGATTTAAAGAAGAATCTTTTAAGATCGCTCAGCCTGCTGTGGCAAACCAGCAAGCCGCTTGCTTTACTCAGCCTGTTCTTACAAATAATGCAGGCCCTCATCCCCGTTGTTACTTTATATTTTATCAAACTGCTTATTGAAAAAGTCACTTCGCAGCAACACAACTTTAACGAGATCTTACACGTTATCATTTATTTTTTATTAGCTCAACTGTTGCTGGCACTCATACAGCAATACTCGGTTTATATCACTACCATATTTCAGCAAAAACTTACGGACTACTTATCGCAGCAGGTTTTACACAAAGCCATTCGCGTGGAGTATGAGTATTATGAAAACCCGCGTTACCACGACAGCCTGCATCTAGCCCAGCAGCAATCACTTTACAGGGCATCTAACTTGTTAACGTATTACAACACGTTCATTACATCTGGTTTTTCATTGCTGTTCCTGCTGTTATTTTTTATCAGCATGCAATCTTTTTTTGCTTTACTGTTTATTGCCTTTTCGCTTCCCCTGGCTATTGTAAAATGGTATTATGGTATTGCCACCATGCAGCAGGAAAAAAAACTAGCTCCGCTTGACAGGGAAGCATCGTACCTGCATCATATTTTAACAGGAGTAGAACCGGCCAAAGAAACCCGTGTTTTTGGCTTTGGCCATTTTTTTATTGAAAAGTTCAGCAATATCCGCAAATACATCAGGCTGCAAAAACAGCAACTGCACAAAAAATTAACACGGTACAGCCTGGTTGCAGAAGCTGCAGAAATTATTGCCATGGCGGTCATTTTTGCCATGCTCGCAAAACAGGCGATTGAAAACACCATCACCATTGGTTTGTTCGTGGTGTACATACAAGGTTTTCAAAGCCTGCAAAACAATTCAAAGAACTTTTTACAGTCGCTGGTGCAAATTTTACAACAACGTATTTTTTTGCAAGACCTGTTCCTGTTTCTTGATATGAATACTGCTGAAGAAAAGCATACCGGAAACAAACCCTTTCCTGAAATAAAAAAAGGCCTGGCCATTAACAATCTTTATTTTCATTACCCGCAAATTGATAAGCCGGTTTTGCAGGATATTTCTATACAATGCCAGCCCGGAAAAATTATAGCCATAGTGGGCGAGAATGGTTCCGGCAAATCCACCCTGATAAAAATACTGGCAAAATTGTATGAAGCCAATAGCGGAACAATCTTTTTTGATGAAGTAGCATTGAATAGTATTGCAACGGAAGATTACCGAAAGCAAACAGTGTTTTTATTTCAGGATTTTGAGAAATACTTTTTTACCATTGAAGAAAATATTGTGTTGGGCCAACCTGAACCCACCAAAAAAGAAGAAGATATACGAACCGCGGCTACGCTTTCCGGCGCTGATAAATTTGTAGCCCGACTTTCTAAAGGTTACCAAACCCGCATGGGACGTATTTTTGAAGGCAGCGAGCAGCTAAGCGGCGGCGAATGGCAGAAAATTGCTTTGTCAAGAGTTTTTTACCGTAACCACGCATCATTAATCGTTTTAGACGAACCCACCAGCGCGCTTGATGCAAATGCAGAATTCGACATCTTTAAACAGATAAAAGCTATTGCGGCCAATAAAATGGTGATACTGATCACGCACCGATTATATAATTTAAAAATTGCAGACTATTTGTATGTAATGAAAGAGGGGCGAATCACAGAATCAGGAAGCTTTGAAGAACTGATTCACAAAGGGGGCACATTTACGCATTTGTATAATATGCAGCAGTTATGATCTCTATAGATACTATAAAATTGACTTATGGCTTTGAAACAGCCATTCTTTTGCTTTGCTGCCGCATTCATTTTAAAACGGCCTCAACACATGAGTTGCAGCAACTGATT
Organism: Bacteroidota bacterium; assembly: GCA_023423285.1. Taxonomy (GTDB): domain Bacteria; phylum Bacteroidota; class Bacteroidia; order Chitinophagales; family Chitinophagaceae; genus Niabella. The sequence goes on along the minus strand of JAFAFV010000106.1, from coordinate 481 downwards.
GCTAACAATAAAGTTGACTGGGACCATTTTATGTACTTGTGCAGTTATCACAGGGTGGAACCAATCGTGTATAAAATTTTGGCAGAGGTTGCAATTCCTGCTTCCACCGCTGCAATCATAAAACAAAAGCGACTATACCTCATACAGCAAAGTTTTAAACTGGCCATAGAAACAGAAAGGCTCATTAAGAAACTCAACAGCAACGGCATTAAATGCATACCCTATAAAGGCGCTGCCTTATCTAAACAGCTTTACGGAGATATTATTTCAAGGGAATCGAGTGATATTGATTTGGTGATTGCGCCCCATGATTTTGTAAAAGTATTGCCGCTGATGAAAGAAGACGGCTATTCCTTTGAAAACCAGGATGAATACGCTTATTTTAAAGATGATATTTATCAGCGGAAGAAAGGATTAAGTTTTAACAGGTACCAGGGTGCAGTTAGGGAGTTTCATATAGAGTTTCACTGGAGGATTACAG
>JAFAFV010000052.1 GCA_023423285.1 Bacteroidota bacterium | reverse complement strand
TACAAGAACCTTTAACCATAAAGGGCTTGATAGACCAAGTGTATCAGTTCAGCCGCATTTATTGGAAGTCTGTAAAACAACAAAACCTACCAATTACTATAAAATATCCTGAAATGGTTGCTCAAATAGCACCACATTTTGACGGAGACGATATACCACAATTTGGTAAGGATAACCTTTGGTTTTTATAACATTATGCCACACACTATCCACATAAAAAATATGGTCTGCAACCGCTGCATTACAGCGGTGCAGCAGCTTTTAAAAGAGCTTGGTTTAGATTATACCAGTATATCATTAGGCACAGTTGTATTGAACAAAACCCTAAGCCAAGCCCAAAAACAAAAACTTTCTACAAGCCTTGAAGCTTTAGGATTTGAATTAATGAACGATAGAAAAAGCAAAACAATCGAGCAGATAAAAACAGAAATAAGGTCATTGGTTCATAGCAGCGATGCAAACCTTAAAACCAACCTTTCCCAACACTTAGCAAATAAGTTGCACCAGGATTATCAACAACTGTCCAATCTTTTTTCTACGGTAGAAGGCACCACCATTGAAAAATATTTCATTGCTCAAAAAATTGAAAAAGTAAAAGAACTCTTGATGTACGATGAGCTTTCTCTAAGTGAAATTGCTTTTCGCCTCAATTATTCCAGCGTAGCATATCTTAGTAACCAGTTCAAAAAAGCAACAGGGCTTACACCTTCATATTACAAAACGTTGAAATCTAACAATCGAAAGCCATTGGATGAAGTATAAATCTTACAACTAAAACAACGAATAGTGTAACAATCCTATGAACATTAAGCGTGAACTTTGCATATTCAAAGGATAGTATTATGGCAAATACAAGTTTATTCAAGTTCAAAACAAATATCAACTGCGGCGGTTGCATAGCAGCAGTCAAGCCCATTTTGGACAATATAGATAATTTAGATAGTTGGCAAGTAGATACAAGTTCACAAGAAAAAACACTTACTCTACAATGCGATGCTGAAACGAAAAACGCCGCTATTCAGGCAGTTGAAAACCAGGGCTTTTTGGTTAATGAATTAAAGCATTCCAATATTTCAAAAAAAAATTCTAACTTTGAAATCGTAATGTTACAGAAGTGAAAAAATTTACCGCAGCAATATTAGCATTAGTCTTTATTTCCAGCTCAATGGGGATGACGGTACATATGCACTATTGTATGGATAAATTAGTTGCAGCTAACCTTTGGCATTCGGATAAAGATGGAGATGCTTGTAGCAAATGTGGTATGGAAAAAACCGATAAAAAGGGTTGCTGCAAAGATGAGCACAAGGTTATCAAAACTGATAACTATCAACAATCGATTGTAACTCTCATACCAGCGTTAGATGCATTTTCTTTAGCGCTACCGCCTCAAAACTTTTTGTTTGAAACCGTAGTGCCGTCTAAGGTTACGCAATTGCCTAACAGCAATGCTCCTCCTGAACGAAGTACCGTACCCCTTTTTATTCGCAACTGCGTTTACCGTGTTTAGAATTATTGTATAACTGCCTTTGTGCAGTGTAGCCGCTATCACTTTGTGATGCGGGTTTTTTATGCGTTTTATTTTTTTATACAATAATTCTTTAATAATGAAAAAGATATTTTTGACCCTTGGGCTTTTAATTGCTGTATTCATAAACGGTAATGCTCAGCATAACCATTCCCAACATACAACTGCAAATTCACAAGCAAAAACTGCTGTAAAGCCAAACCTAGCAGCAGAACAGGTACTTGCATTGTACTCACACTATATCGGTATAAAAGATGCGTTGGTGGCAGGCAGCCAGCAACTGGCAGCAACTCACGCCAACAGCCTTTCGCAAACCGCTTCCACTATTTCTTACCGCGACCTTTCCGAAGGCAATATCAATGCATTGCGTAAAGATGCGTCCGCTATTGCTGATGCAAAAGACCTCTCAGTGCAGCGCAAAGCCTTTTCCAATCTTTCTAATAATATATCAGCATTAGCAGAAAAATTTAAGCTAAGCGATAAGCCTCTTTATCAACAGTATTGCCCAATGGCAAAGGGTTATTGGCTAAGTAATGAAAAGGAAATCCGCAATCCCTATTACGGCAGTAGTATGCTTACTTGTGGTACTATAAAGAAAATCTTCTAAATCTATTGCATATGAAGCAATTAAAGGTGCTGGTAATGGTTGCCTTCTTAATTCTGTTGGCAGCCTGCAATAATTCAGCGAATGAAAAAGGGAGAATGTCTTCCCGCGGTCATAACAGTATGACTGCTAATACACCATCAAAAAACGGTTCTATTTCAAAATACGAAATTGGCGACTCTGTGCCTCACGAACTAGTATGCATGGTGAACGATGCTTTCATGAATGAAAAGCAGATACTTGTTCCCGTAAATGGCAAGAACTATTACGGGTGCTGCCCCATGTGTAAAGACAAATTAGCAAATGAAGTTTCAGCCAGAACAGCCACTGACCCTGTTACAAATAATAAGGTTGATAAGTCCAATGCACTCATAGCCATTGCCGGCGATAAAGGTGTCGTGGCATACTTTGAGAATGTACAATCCTACAAACTATTTTTTAAAAAAAAGTAATCAATTAAAGTTAAAAACAATCAAAAAAAATGAAACATTTATTTACCGGCTTAATAGCCGCCTCTGTAATTATTTTATCTGCGTGCAACAGCAATGCGGATAAGGCTAAAGACCATTCGGAAATGCAACACGATATGGAGAATATGAAGGATATGCCAATGGACAGTCATTCGGAAACGCCTTCTTCTGCCAATGCCAAATTCAGTGAAGTTTTTGACCACTACCAGCACCTCACTTTCGCTCTTTCAAACGACGATAGCAAAGAAGCGGCAAATGGTGCAAAGGCAATGGGCGAAGCTCTTGCTAAAGTAGACAAAACAGGATTTACGGCAGACCAGCAAAAAACCTTTGCCGATTTGGAGGCAGATATTAAAGAGCACACTGAACACATTACAGACAATGCCAATAACATAACTCATCAGCGGGAACATTTAGAAACACTAAGCAAAGATGTGTATGACATAGTAAAGACATTTGGAACCACTAAAACCATTTACAAAATATTTTGCCCTATGTATAACAATAACAAAGGGGCTTACTGGCTGAATGACTCCAAAGAAGTCAAAAATCCCTACTTCGGCGAAAAAATGCTAACCTGCGGTGAGATACAGGAAGAAATAAAATAATAAAAGTAAACTATTATGGTTCAAAAGATCATTGAACTTTCCCTGCGTAACAGGTATATTGTATTATTGCTTGCGGCAGCCCTATTTGTTTGGGGGATTTCTGCGGTTAAAAATAACCCGATTGATGCAATCCCTGACCTAAGTGAAAACCAGGTAATTGTATTTACTGAATGGATGGGGCGCAGTCCGCAAATAATGGAAGATCAAATTACCTTTCCTTTGGTAAGTAACCTGCAGGGGATACCTAAAATTAAAAATGTACGAGGCACTTCCATGTTCGGGATGAGCTTTGTTTATATCATTTTCGAAGACAATGTTGATATTTATTGGGCACGTACCAGGGTACTTGAACGGCTCAACTATGCCCAGCGCCTGTTACCTCAAGGCGTTACTCCATCCCTTGGCCCCGATGGTACCGGGGTTGGCCACATTTTCTGGTATCATTTGGATGCTCCAAATATGGATCTTGGCGAACAAAGAGCTTTACAAGATTGGTACCTAAAATTAGCTTTACAAACAGTTCCCGGCGTTGCAGAAGTGGCTTCTTTTGGAGGTTTTGAAAAACAGTATCAACTGGTGGTTGATCCGGTAAAGCTTCAATATTACAATGTATCCCTGATGGATGTAATGAATAAAGTAAAAGCCAATAATAATGATGTAGGCGGCAGAAAATTTGAAATGTCGGATATGGCCTACATCATCAGGGGGCTGGGCTACATTAAAAATCCTACGGACATTGAAAATATTGCGTTAGGCAATTACAATGGCATTCCCGTACGCGTAAAAGACATCGGAAGTGTACAAATGGGCGGAGATTTACGGCTGGGCATATTTGATATGGACGGCGAAGGCGAGGTGGTTGGAGGTATTGTGGTAATGCGTTATGGCGAAAATGCCGATAAGGTAATCAATGCCGTGAAAGAGAAAATGAAAGACCTGGATAAGGGCTTGCCCGAGGGCGTAACTTTTAAAACGTCTTATGACCGGAGTGTTCTTATTGAGGCATCTATTGATAACATTAAGTTTAAGCTCATAGAGGAAATCATTGCCGTGGCGCTTATTGTCATCATATTTCTGTTTCACTGGCGCAGTGCATTTAGTATCATTATCCAAATCCCAATTACCATTGCTATTGCATTTATTCTGCTCAACGCATTTGGCCTCTCCTCAAACATTATGTCTTTAACGGGTATTGCCCTGGCCATCGGTGTTATTGTTGACAATGGAATCATCATGTCAGAAAATTCCTACCGCAACCTTTCCGTTTGGCAAAACCAAAACAATTCAAAAACAACTACAAATGAAAAAGAAGTGGTTTAACCGGCTCATTCTGAGGAAAGCGAAAAGAAAGAGCGATTATAATAAAATTCCGGAAGATATTAGGATGAGCATCATTGAACGCTCCTGTAAACAGGTTTCCAGGGGAGTGTTTTTCTCTACGGTCATCATCATTACCTCATTCCTGCCGGTTTTTCTGCTGACAGGTCAGGAAGGCAAGTTGTTTCATCCATTGGCATACACAAAAACCTTTATCATGGTGGTGGATGCTCTTCTTGTATTAACACTTGCCCCGGTTTTGATCTCATTTTTTATGAAAGGAAAATTCAAAGATGATAATGAAAACCCAATTAACAGAGGCCTTGAAAAGGTTTATGAACCACTGATAAGATGGTGTATGAAATGGCGGAAAACCGTTTTGGGAATTAATGTGGCAGCGCTTTTAATAAGCATTCCACTCATAATGGGTTTAGGCCGGGAATTTATGCCGCCGCTTGATGAAGGCTCTTTGCTATTTATGCCCGTAACGCTTCCGGATGTTTCCAATTCGGAAGTAAAAAGGCTTCTACAGGTTCAGGATAAAATCATAAAATCAGTTCCTGAGGTATCTCATGTGTTGGGAAAAGCGGGAAGGGCAAATACTGCTACCGATAATTCGCCCATCAGCATGATAGAAACGATCATACTTCTTAAACCTCAAAAGGAATGGCGAAAAGGTCATACAAAAAATGACATCATCAATGAGTTAAATGCAAAACTTCAGATACCAGGCATCACTAATGGCTGGACAATGCCTATCATCAACAGGATCAATATGCTATCAACAGGTATCCGCACAGACGTGGGAGTTAAAGTGTATGGACAAGACCTTGACAGTATTTATGCATTAGCCCAAAAAATAAAGAGTCACCTGACAGGAATTGATGGTATTAAGGACATGTTTGTAGAGCCAATAACCGGTGGAAAATATGTTGATGTAGAAATAAACCGGGATGAAATTGGCCGGTACGGATTAAGTATTGATGATGTAAATGCGGTAGTAGAAAGCGCACTCGGTGGCATGAAACTAACTACTACAATTGAAGGCAGGCAACGGTTTTCAGTAAACGCACGGTATGGGCAGGACTTCAGAAACAACATAGAGGCCCTGAAGCGTTTGTCAGTACAAACGATGGAATTTGGCTCTATTCCCTTAAGTGCAATAGCGAATGTAAAGTTATCTGATGGGCCACCAATGATAAATTCTGAAAACGCGATGCTAAGAGGAACTGTGTTATTTAATGTGAGGGAAAGAGATTTAGGAAGTACAGTGGAAGAAGCAAAAGAAAAGCTGGATGAGATGATAGGTAAAATGCCAAGCGGTTACTTTGTTGAATGGAGTGGGCAGTATGAAAATCTGATCAGGGGAGAACAAACCATGAAAATGATTTTACCGATTGTACTGGTGGTAATTTTCTTATCCATGTATTTTGCTTTTCACTCTTTTCGTGAAGCTTTTTTTAATTTGATAAGTATTCCTTTTGCTTTAATTGGCGGTGTTTTTATGATAACCATATGGGGCGTTAATCTTTCCGTAGCAGTAGCCGTAGGATTTATTGCACTATTTGGCCTGGCCGTTGAAACGGGTATTGTGATGGTAATCTATTTAAATGACGCCATGCAGCAGCTTGTGGCGCTTAAGGGTAATAGCAGAGACACAATTACCAATAAAGACCTGAGAGAGTATGTAATATTTGGAGCTGCAAAAAGGCTTCGGCCAAAAATTATGACCGTTTGTGTAACGCTGTTTGGGTTGGTACCCATCCTGTGGAGCCACGGCGTAGGCAGTGATATGATGAAACCAATCGTATTACCTATGGTTGGCGGAGTATTTACATCGGCCATTCATATCTTATTAGTGACGCCCATTATTTTTTTAATGCAAAAGGAATGGGAGTTAAAAAAGTTGGGTAAAATAGATGTGTTAGACGCCCATCATTAAACAATTTAAAAATGAAAAAAATTGCAATCATAGGTTTTATAATTCTAATACAAACTACTGGCCAGGCACAAGTCCTATCTCTCAAGGAGGTTCTTGATACAGTTATGTTAAGGCACCCTTTGGTAAAGATGTATGATAATGAGATTCGGTCTATGGATGAGGCAGCTAAAGGAGCAAGAAGCTGGATGCCGCCAACCCTGGGCGTAGGACAGTTTATGACTCCCTATAATGTAAATCTGTGGCGCAGGAATGGTGACATGAAAGGAATGGGGTCAATAGCACTTTCAGGGGAACAAATGTTTCCCAACAAGAAAAAACTGAATGCCAATGAGGCCTATATGAAGGCCATGTCAGGCGTGGAAAAGGAAATAAAGAATAGAGATATTAATGAATTGATTCAGGATGCCAAACAGCTTTATTACGAATGGATCGTGTTACAAAAGAAATTGACAGTTGTGCAGGAGAATGAAAAATTGCTCGATTTTATGGTAAGAAATGCTGAGATAAGATATAAAAACAGCCTGGGTAAAATCAGCGCTTATTACAAAGCTAAGGCGGCTCTTGGAAATACAAAAAATATGCAATTGATGTATGAAAGCGACATGAAAGAAAAGCGCATCCGGCTTAATGCGTTAATGGGAAGAAGCGCCCTTATCAATTTCGAGATTGACACCAATTACCAGTTGAGGGATTTTTCTGATATTGTTTTCGACAGCACATTGTTTTATGCAAACCGCAGTGACCTCAGATCCCTCGATCGGGAAATCAATCTCAGCTATTTACAAGCTGAAACAGAACGCCAAAGCCTGAAACCGGAATTTGGTATCAGATATGAAAATATGATCGGTTTTGGCGGTCAGCCAGTTCAATATACACTGATGGCTATGGTGAAAATACCATTTGTGAGCTGGGCATCAAGAATGAATAAAGCCAACATTGAAAGTTTAAAATGGAAAGCCCGTGCTATTCAGGCACAAAAGGAAATGATGGTGAACGAATACAGCGGAATGGCCTATGGTATGCGTAATGAATTTGAACTCAAAAAAGCCCAGCTTAAGTTGTATGAAACCGAGATTATCCCGGAACTAAAAAATAATTATAAAACAATGCAACTCGGTTATCAGCAAAATACTGAAGAACTCTTTATGTTGTATGACGCGTGGGAAAAACTGAATATGACCCAGCTCGAATATTTCGATATTCTTACCAGGGCCTTAGAAATGCAGGTAACTATTGACCGATTAATTGAACAAAAATGAACAAAATAATTCTTTTACTGCTGCTGGCGGTTTTTATGTTAGGATGTAGAGAGCGAAAAGACCCTCATGATTATCACAACGATCTTCAGAAAGAAGCGATGTACACATGCCCCATGCCGCAAGATTCTGTTTTTAGTGACAAACCAGGGAAGTGTCCTAAATGTGGTATGGAGCTGGTGAAAATGGATCACGAAAACCACGATACTGTTTATACATGTCCGATGCATCCCGAAGTTGTATCTGGTAAGCCAGGCAAATGTCCTAAATGCGGGATGGATCTTGTAAAAAAGGAGAACGTTACTGGTGACGTGGACAGCCTTAATTTGCAAACATTGCTTAGGCCTACCAATGAATTTGTTATTTCATCGGTGCCACTCATTGTAATCACGGCTGAGGAAATCCCGGTTGAAATTGAAGCCTACGGGAATGTTGAATATGATACGAGAATGATTGGCAGTATTTCATCGAGAGTGGAGGGACGGATAGAAAAATTGTACGTAAGGCACATATACCAGAGTGTGAGAAAGGGCCAACGGATAATGGACATCTATAGTCCGGAACTGTTAACAGCACAGCAAAACCTTTTATTTCTTTTAAAAAATGACAGTGAGAATCAAACGATGATTAACGCTGCGAAACAAAAGCTAATGCTCCTTGGTATGTCAGCGTCACAAATCCAGGAAATCATCCGAAAAGGCAAACCTGCTTATAGTGTTGCTGTCTTTAGCAATTATTCAGGGCACATACATGATGCAGGTCAAAATACATCAATGAACACAGGTAATGCCTCACTCACCATGACCACGGTAAGTCCAAATACACTGGAACTATCAATTAAAGAAGGTATGTATGTAAAAAGAGGACAGACTGTTTTAAGTGTTTACAACTCCGGACGAGTATGGGCTTTGCTCAATATTTACGCTGAAAATATTAGCTCTGTCAAAAAAGGGTTAGCGGTGGTTATTACCCCGGAAACCGCGCCTGACAGAAAAATCCGTGGAACGGTAAACTTTGTTGAGCCATTTTTCAGGGAGGGAAATAAAACGCTGACAGCTCGTGTGTATTTTGATAACAGCGGTTTAAGAATTCCCGTTGGAAGCCAGGTACGGGCAAAAATTTTCAGTTCTTCACAAAAAGGCTACTGGTTACCTAAAGAGTCCGTTGTTTCTCTGGGGATCAATAAAGTTGCATTCCTGAAATCCGGCAATGGATTTATTGCACGCCTCATAAAGACAGGGTTGGAACTTCAGGGTAAAGTACAAATCTTGAGCGGCCTTTCTTCCAGTGATTCTGTCGCTTTAAATGCTCAATATTTAATGGATAGCGAGAGCTTTATTAAAACAACAAATTAAATAACATCGTTTATGAAACACTTACTTATAATTTGTTTTGCTTTGTTCCTGATTGCCTGTAAGGGTAAAAATCAGGAACATGTTAATCATGATATATATTATACCTGTTCTATGCATCCACAAGTAGTATCAGACAAGCCAGGCAAATGCCCGATATGCCACATGGACCTTGTGCCTGTGGAAAAACAGGAGAACCCCGACCCAAACGCGTTGGTTTTAACTGAATCTCAAATAAAATTGGCCAATATTCAAACCGACACGATTGGATTTGGAAATTTTGGAGATAAAATTACGCTTACCGGAGTTCTTAATTTCAATCAATTTAATATGCAGTCAGTCAGTTCCAGGGTTATGGGGCGGGTTGAAAAACTTTATTACAAAAGCATCGGGACTTTTATTACAAAGGGCGCCCCGTTAATGGAAATATATAGTGAAGAATTGAACAATGCCAAGCAGGAATATTTGCTTGCACAGGAAAGGAAAAAAACTTTTTCCGCTGATGTCTCTATAGATTTTGACCAGTTGTTACAAGCAGCAAAACACAAATTATTACTTTGGGGCATGACAGAGAGCCAGATTAAAACACTCACAAGCAGTTCAAAAGCGACACCAACCACAACCTTTTATAGTACAGCTTCAGGTTATATAACTGGCTTAAATATTGCGGAAGGTGATTATGTTATGGAAGGTAGTACCATCATAAATGTAGCTAACCTCTCTACTCTTTGGGCCGAAGCTCAGTTATACTCATCTCAAATACCACTTATAAACAGGAACAGTATGGCGATTGTGCAAATCCCAGACATGGGCAATCTGGAAATAATGGGTAGAATAGATTTTGCCAACCCCGAAGTTGTTCCTGGGAGCCGGATAAATCTTTTGCGGGTTTCAATTCCTAATTCAGGTAACAAATTGGCGCCAGGAATGCCTGCATATGTTATTTTGAAAAACCCGGAAAGACAAGTTCTCAGTCTTCCTATTGATGCGGTAATAAGAGATGGAAAAACGGCTGTAGTGTGGCTTCAAACCGCGGACAAGACATATAAGAGTAAGATGGTAGAAACTGGCTTAGAAACTGACAATAGTATAGAAATCAGGCATGGTTTAAAAGAAGGAGATATTGTTGTCACCTCCGGGGCGTATCTGTTAAATAGTGAGTACATATTCAAAACCGGTGCAGACCCAATGGCTGGTCATGATATGAGTAATATGTGAGTTTTATGAAATTCAGGAAAAGAATATTTTATTTTTTTATCATCTTTTTGGTGGCTGTGCAATTCATCAGGCCGAGGAGAAATACGGGTGTACCACCCATTCCTAAATCATTCATTGATACATTTCAACCAAATGATACAATTGTTAAGTTATTAGCCAATTCCTGTTTCGATTGTCATTCAAATAATACTAAGTATCCGTGGTACACCAATATTCAACCTGTTGGTTGGCTAATGGCAAAGCATATTAATGATGGCAAAGCTGAATTGAATTTTGATGATTTGGCGGCGTTAAGTAACCGCAGGCGAAATTCAAAATTTAAAAGCATTTCGGAGCAGATAGAGCAGGACGAAATGCCTTTGAAATCTTATCTCTTAATCCATAGAAAAGCAGCACTCAACGAAGCAGATAAAAAACTTTTAATCAATTTTTTTCAATCTAAAATCAATAACAATTAAAGCCAATAAATATGAAAAGTACAATGCACGAAAAACATAATACCCAATCGGGAAAACCCACGCAGTCCCATTCAATGCAGATGGAACACAAGGGTCATTACAAAAATTTGCTTTGGATGATGATTGCTTCCTTTATAGCAATGTACATTTTGATGTATGCAATGGTAGATAAGTTCGCCAATGTAATTCCCAACTTCAACCAGTTTTATATGGCAGGATTGATGAGCGCCCCAATGCTGATTATTGAGTTATTGCTGATGGGTAAAATGTATCCAAACAAAAAACTGAATACTATCCTTATCGGAGTTGGCATTGCCTTACTTGTGCTTTTCTTTTCTCTCATTAGAACGCAGGCAGCCATTGGCGACAGGCAGTTTCTAAAATCAATGATACCACACCACGCAGGCGCAATCCTGATGGTGGAACAAAGTAATTTGAGTGACCCCGATGTGCGAAAGTTGGCTAAGGAAATAATTGATGCCCAGAATAAGGAAATCAATTTTATGAAATCAAAAATCAAAGAATTAGAAAACAAATAGCAATATGTGGCAGCAAATAATCAAATTTCTCAAAAGCATTTTCATACACCGAAAAAGTTGCTGTAAATAGAATATTATGAAAAAATACACTTGTCCTATGCACCCGCAGGTGCTGAAAGATGAACCCGGAAAATGCCCCCTTTGTGGTATGGACTTAGTGCCAATGGGCGGCGGCAGTCAATCCGCAGGGCATTCTCATAAAATGAACCACGCCGATGCACACGGCGGCCACGCCGCAGAACACAATACACATAATGCAGATAGCTACAACAAGCACGAAGGGCACCACACCCACGACTTTCTAAAGCGGTTTTGGGTAAGCCTAGTTGTTACCATTCCCATTTTGGCACTGTCGCATATGATACAGCAATGGGCAGGCTTTAGCCTTACTTTTCCCGGAGATAAATATGTATTGTTGGCATTAGGCACTTTCATTTATATCTATGGTGGTATGCCGTTCCTGAAAGGAATGGTGGGCGAAATTAAAGCCAGCGCAATAGGTATGATGACCTTAGTGGCATTGGCAATTACCGTAGCTTATGTATATAGTGTGGCAGTTGTATTTGGCTTGCCCGGTATGGATTTCTTTTGGGAATTAGCCACGCTGATAGTAATTATGCTGTTAGGGCATTGGTTAGAAATGCGGTCGCAAATGGCAGCTTCCAAAGCCTTGCAATCATTGGTGGCTTTATTGCCAAATGATGTAACGGTTGAACGTCACGGTCAGGCTACCAAAATTCCAATCGCTGATTTGCAGAACAACGATACCGTAATCATTAAGCCCGGCGAAAAAATTCCTGCCGATGGTTTGGTTATAGAAGGCAGTTCGTCCGTAAATGAAAGTATGCTTACAGGCGAGAGTGTTCCTGTAAAAAAAGAAGTTGATACCAAAGTAATCGCAGGTTCTATCAATGGCGATGGCGCATTACGGATTAAAGCCACAGGCGTAGGCAAAGACAGTTATCTCAATAAAGTTATCAATTTGGTTTCCGATGCGCAGGCAGCAAAATCCAATACCCAAAACCTTGCCGATAAAGTGGCTAAGTGGCTTACATTTATTGCCATTGCAGTAGGCATTGGCACATTTGCTTATTGGTACTTTACAGGCGGGAGCTTATCTTTTGCTTTAGAAAGAATGGTTACGGTAATGGTTACAGCCTGTCCTCACGCATTGGGTGTGGCTATTCCTTTGGTAGTAGCTATTTCCACTACATTATCTGCCACCAATGGTTTGCTTATCCGCAATCGTACAGCTTTTGAAACCACAAGAAAATTAAACACCATAATTTTTGACAAGACAGGTACGCTCACCCAGGGCTCTCACGCAGTGCAAAGAGTAATTCCAACCGCAGGTTTTTCCGAAATTGAAATACTACAATATGCAGCCGCTGTACAGCAAAATTCGGAACACCATATTGCCAAAGGCGTTTTAAAAACGCTGAAAGAAAAAAAACTGCCTTTGTGGAAGTCGGAAAACTTCAAATATATGCAGGGCATTGGCGTTTCAGGTACAGTCAACGGAAAAAATATTATTGCCGCAGGTCCAAATTATTTCACTCAAAATAATTTGCCAATACCAGCAATTCCTACTGAAATAAATCAAGATGCAGAAACGGTAAATTTTGTATTGATTGACAACCAGCTTGCAGGCATTATCACATTGGCAGATACTATTCGGGAAGGTGCGCAGGAAGCAATCAATCAATTAAAAGAAATGGGCATTAAGTCTTTTTTGCTCACAGGCGATAATGATAAAATTGCAGCCGCTGTAAGCAACCAATTGGGTATGGACGGCTATTTAGCAAATGTGTTGCCACACAATAAGCAGGAAAAAGTGAAAGAATTTCAAGCCAAAGGCGAAATAGTGGCAATGACAGGCGATGGCGTAAACGATGCCCCTGCACTGGCACAGGCAGATGTGGGTATCGCCGTTGGTTCCGGCACCGATGTAGCAGCAGAAACTGCCGATATCATTTTGGTCAACAGTGATCCCAGGGATGTGGTAAAGATGATTGACTTTGGAAAACGCACTTACCGCAAAATGATACAAAACATTATGTGGGCAGTAGGCTATAATGTGGTGGCTATTCCTTTAGCAGCAGGCATCCTCTATCCCAAATTTGTTTTAAGCCCCGCAATGGGCGCTGTGCTGATGAGCCTGAGTACTATTGTTGTGGCCATAAACGCAAGCCTTTTGAAGTTGAATAAAAAATAAAAATGAAATATATACTCACAATAATGTTTGCAATTGCATTCTTCGTTAATGCCGATGCACAAACCACAAAAACAATATACACCTGCCCAATGCACCCCGAAGTGCAGCAGGCTGCACCAGGTAAATGCCCCAAATGCGGAATGGATTTGGTAGCAAAAAAGGTGACGGTAAAAGCACAGGCAAAACCTGTTCAAAAAACCCAACCAAAGCCACCTGCACCAAAAGCAAAGCCAAACAAAACAGCAATGCCGCCAATGAAGGAGATGCAAAAACCCACAGGCGAAATGCAGCATAAAGCCACCTCGCCTATTGGAGAGGGGGTTGGGAGTGAGGTTCAATACACTTGCCCAATGCACCCCGAAGTTGTTTCCGATAAACCCGGTAAATGCCCCAAATGCGGAATGGATTTAGTGCAAAAGAAAAAAGAAAACAAAGAAAACGAAACCCACCAGATGCACAACGATTTTAGTGCAAATGAAAATGCTGATAAAATTTCTTTTCAAGGCAAAACAGTCCGCTACGATTTGTATGTAACGGATACAACGGTAAACTTCACAGGCAAAAAACGCCACGCTTATGCCATTAATGGTCAAATTCCAGCACCTGTTTTATATTTTACCGAAGGAGACACAGCCGAAATTTATTTGCACAATCGCTTAAAGAAAGAAGAAACTTCCTTGCATTGGCACGGTGTAATATTGCCCAATTGGGAAGATGGTGTTCCCTACCTTACCACTAAGCGAATAGGCCCAGGCGAAACCCATTTGTACAAATTTAAAGTAGTGCAAAACGGCACTTATTGGTATCATTCACACAGCGGATTGCAGGAGCAGGCAGGCTTGTATGGCACATTGGTTTTTAGAAAAAGAGATGATGGAGCAATGGAAAATAAGTATGCCGCCGTGTTGCCATTGATGCTAAGCGAATGGATAGATGAAAAGCCTAATCAGGTAATGCGACGGCTGCATACTGCAAATGATTGGTATGCCATTAAAAAAGGAAGCGTACAGAGCTACGCCGAAGCCATAAAACACAATGCTTTTGGCACAAAATTAAAAAACGAATGGCTACGGATGAAAGCAATGGATGTAAGCGATGTGTACTACGATAAATTCCTTATCAATGGCAAAATGGAACAAACAATAGAAACGGTTTCCTCCCCCCTCTCCTTCGGAGAGG
>JAFAFV010000032.1 GCA_023423285.1 Bacteroidota bacterium | reverse complement strand
TAGTTTTTTAAACGGCCAGTGGCCAACATTTGCATTGATATCAACGAACATGATTGCCAGATTTTCTTAAAACGTTATTGTAATTGTCAAAAAATATTTTCCGCCTTTGTTCTTCTGTTGTGTTGGAACAAAGCACTTTACCCACACCCTGAAAGTAAGAGTTGGACAGGTCGGTGGCATATAGAATTCTTTCCACTCCCAGTTCTTTTATTGCAAAGTCTACTATGAATTCTTCACCATTACTACCGCTGATATCCACATACACGTTTGGGGAATGCTTTAATGCTTTACAGGCATATTCCCAGTCAGGACCGCCGCCCAGGTGTGCATACTGCAACATCGCTTCGGGGTAGCGCGTTGCCATGTCAACAAAATCTTCGGGAACGGATGTGTTGGGCATTCTTTTTTTGTCATATTTCATACGGTATCCGCCCGTACCAAGCGTGGCCTCAGCGTGCATCAGCGTGATCATTTTCAGATCAATGATTTTTTCGATGATAGGGTTAAACAAGGGGTCGTTGATTTTATACTGATAATAAACCTTGAGCCCTACCATACCCCTGTCAACATTGCGCTGTATCTCATCCAGCGATTCTTTTTTATAGAAAGGGTTTACTGTAAACATTCCGATCATTCTGCCGGGGTATTTTTGCATGGCGCCATACACCAGATCGTTGTGGCGCCTAAACTGTGCAGGGTCTCCCGGACCGGCAGACAGCGGGTTTGAAACATAAGAACGCTCTATATTGAAGCGGTTCATAAATTCAAAATCTTTAGCTGTTACATCAAGGCCCAGGTGCGCGTGCGCGTGTGCATCAAGTTTGCGGTACCTTAGCGCTTCTTTCATTACATCATATCTTTTTTTGGCGCCTGATGCACTTACTGCACTTCCAGGCTGAGTGGCTGTACAACCGGTTCCCACGCCTGCCGTAAGCATCATACCCGTAAACGATGCGGCTGTATTTTTAACAAAATTTCTCCGGTCCATTACTATTTAATTTGATTGCCACTCTTCTTCAGAATATTATTATAATTATCGAAAAATATTTTACGCCTTTGTACTTCTGTAAGGTCTGAAGCAATTACATTTGCCACGCCCTGAAAATACATGTTGTCCGTTCCAAACAATACCCTGTCTTCTCCCAGTTCCTTCACCGCAAAATTGATCATGTTCTCTTCATTGTTGCTTCCTGATATGTCCACGTACACATTCGGACAATTCTTTAAAACCTTGCATGCATATTCCCAGTCGGGTCCGCCACCAGTGTGCGCATATTGAAACATTGCTTCGGGGTAACGCTTGGCAATATCTGCAAAGTCTTCAGGAACGGATGTATTAGGCATTCTTTTTTTATCGTATTTCATGCGGTAACCACCGGTGCCCAGCGTGGCTTCTGCATGCACCAGCATGATCATTTTTAAGTCAATCATTTTTTCAATGATGGGATAAAAAAGAGGGTCGTTGATCTTTACATGATAATATGCTTTTAACCCAACAAAACCCTGGTCTACTCTTCTTTTAATTTCTTCAAGAGATTCTTTTTGATACAAGGCATTAACTGTAAACATGCCCACCATTTTACCGCTATAATTTTTCATGGCTTCATACATCATCTCATTCGATTTGATGAATGCTTCGGGTGGCGCTTCCTTTGCAGTAACCGGCCTTGAAATATACATTCTTGTAAATCCCAATCGCTCAAAAAATTCCAGGTTATCCTCAGGGCCTTTTCGCCACAGGCTCACATGCACATGCGAGTCTATTTTAGGGTATTTCAGCACTTCCTGCATCAAATAAAACCCACGCCCGGCCTGCATTTCATGATTGCTCAACGCGATAGCCGCCGAATGCAATTCTTTTGCAGACCCTTTCATTGCCAGGGTTATTCCTGCAAGAGATGCGGCTGCTTCTTTCATAAATCTCCTCCTGCTGAAATTTTTCATAATAATGCTATCGTTACCAATAAATAAGTTCTATTTAAAAACTACTGAATGCTTTTTTTACTGCGTTGTATTTTTCGGGTTCCTTTTCAGGATCAGGATGCAGGTAAATTACTATCCCTTCAGCATGCTTCCTGGAAAGCTCTATCATTTCTACCACATACTCTGGCGTTGATGAACCCGCTTTGGAATGCGCAGATGAATAAATATCTACTATAATGGGTAATTTGTTTTGAAACGCCGCGTGCATGGTTTGCAGTTCTTCTGCAAACGAAGAAGTTGTTTTAAGGGTTTCCTTCCCTGTTGCTTCTCCTTTATATGGAAACAACACAGCATCAAAATAAGGAAGGTAGCCCTGCGCGGCATAGTCTGTGATTTTTGTGGAGCGATAATAAATGCAGGGCACAAAAGCCACACGCGGATTAATGCCGCGTAAAATGTTTACCATTCTTGCTGTGTATTCCGGCGTATAAAACTGAAGGTTCCATGCTACAAAATCATCTATGCTTAAAGCAGTGAGGTTGGAATGTTTCAGACTTAGCTTACCAATCTCCTCCGCCCATTTAAAATAGCTGGTATCATAAGGCTCTGACGACCAGCGTTTGCGGGGTTTTGACTCAGAATAAGGAACCAGGTAAGCCCACACATTGATGTTACTCTTTTTTGCCATAGGTAAAAAAGCCTGCATGTCTTCCCAATCCTTTTCACCGCGCCAGATGAGCCATACATAAGTGTTCACCTTCAGGTCTTTTAATTGCGACAACAACAATTCATTGTTTACACGGCCATTGTTTAGCCGCGGCTGTGCCGCGTAAGTGGCCTTGATGTTAGAAACATTTTTTGCCCGGTCAGCAGCGCCTGTATTTTTTGAAGAACTGGTGCATGATGTAACAGCAACAATTGTCAGGCAAGCGATCATTGTTAATACAAATCTCATTTTCTACTGAATTGTTCTTTTATATAAAGATATTTTTCTGACTCCTTTACCGGGTGCGGATGGGTATAGATCAGCACGCCGTCTGCATATTTTAATCCTTCAACAATCACATCTTTTACGTACTGAGGTGTAGAAGCGCCTAAGCGTGAGTGGGCTGTTTGATAAACATCCAGATATACAGGAAAACCGCTTCTGAACAATGTGCGAATATTGGCAATTTCATCTTGCACAACAGTGGCATCTGTTAAATTGGCGCCTTTAGACTCAGCGCGGTATGGAAACAGTATCCCATCGAACATAGCACCATATTTTTCAGCTAAACTTTTGTTGATTTGCCTGTAATAAACGCAGGGTATGAACAACAACTTTGGGTTTACCGCTTTTGCATTAGCAAGCATTTTTTGCAAATAATCAGGAGTATATGTGGTTAAGTTATGTGCAAAATCATCAATACTCCATGCAATGAGATTGGTGTGTTGCCTGCTTAGCTTTGCGATTTCTGCTGCCCATCTTTCATAGTCCATTTTATAGGGTTCAGAATTCCACTTTGCCTTGGGTTGTGATTCGGAAGGGGGCACCAGCGTAACCCATACATTTATTTTTTTCTTCCTGGCTTCGGGTAAAAACAGTTGCAGATCATCCCAGTCAGTTGTATGCTGCCACACCAGCCAGTTATACGTATTGGCGTTTAGATCTTGTAGTTCTTCAATAAGTTTGTTCACATCCACCCGGCTGTTTTCTAACCGAGGCGGCGAGGCATAAGTGCCAAGCGTCGTTTTATGGCGTGAACCAACAACGCTCTTTTTTGAACTGCAAGAACCCAGCAGCAATATAATAGCGCTTAATACAAAGAGTTTGATTCTCATTATTTAGTTTTTTTTTAATATGGTAACATTATTTTTATTTCACACCCAGGCCGCTCATTAATGCCCTGATGGTATTGAAAATCCTGTCTTCTACATCGTGGGCAAAAGGGCCAGGCTTTGCATAATAGATGAGGTTTTCTTCAGCTTCATAGCCACCTTCTTCCAATATTTTTTTAGTGGGAATATAACCCATCACGTGATTGCAATATCCTGCAATAAATAAATTTTCCTTAGGGTATATCTTTTTTAACTTCAATGCATAATCCACCACAACCTCGCCTGCAAGCGATATAAACGTGAGGGAATTACCAATACGCATGGCTTGTACCGGGTACTCGTATCGGGTAACATCCCAACCATGATTGTAGGCTTCAAGCATCAGCCTGGCGCGGCGTTGCATAAAAGGATTGTAACCAGTCAGTTCTTCTTCGTATTTCTTCACATCAAATGGAACAAACTGCAGTGTGGTTTCCTTTATTTGCGAACGAACGTTTCCGTTCACGGGCTTCATATTTTTATTCAGAACAACTTTTACTGCATTCGCCAGCGTATTGCCATGTTGTTCAGCCAACTCAAGAGTGCCGCGGGGTTGCGGGTTTTGATCGCCGGCACATCCTGTAAAGAATAATGCAGTAGCTCCAGGATAAGCTTTTTCCAGTTCTATTTGTGCAAAGCCTGCGTAATCTCCATTGATCTGATAATTGGCTCCGGTAACAGTGGTATTGTGACAGGCATAGCCAAACAAAACCGCTTCAATCCCACCTTTGTTGTTGGCTACTTTAAGTACAGGCACGTCATGGTCTTTGCTGCCGCCGGGGTTTTTACCATTGATAACTTTACCATTAACCATTTGCCTGCGGTTCATAGCAAAATCTGCCAGGCCATGGCCGCTCGTGATGTTTGCCGGAAATTTATTTTTGACGGCATCTCCTACAATTTCTACGATTGCATTTACCAGAAAATGATTGTACCTTATAAAACTTTTAACTATTGAAGAATCGTAATCGCCAATCTTTTCCAAAGAAGGCCAGATCATTGGACCGGAGTGCGTATGCGAGGAATTGAGGATGACCTGCGATTTTTGAAAACCAAATTTTTGTTTCAACAACTCCACTACTTCGGAATGAATTTGCGGCGTAAGGCCCAGCACATCAGTTGTTACGATCACTGTTTTTGCATCCCTACCCGATTCAATGAACAGGGCTTTAGCCCACAGATCATGCACTTTTTCTGTAGAGGGTTTTATTCGAGATGCATAACCTGTTAAATGAAATGGCAACCCGGGTGTGATGACTTTTTTACTGACGCCTGCATACAATTGGGCAGTTACTTCTGCCACCATTAATAAAACAAAAAAACTAAGGAACAGCGCACGTATTTTCATTGAAACTTTACATTTTTTCTTATTCAATAATACTTATTTTATGTCTCTTTTTATTTCAGGGGATTTGGAATTTGAACCAGGTCTGTAATCACTTTACCATCAACAGTTACGCGCGCCAGTGTATACACGTTACCATCTGCTCCCACAGCTATTGAATTAACATACAAAGGGCGTTCGCCGTTTTCATAAAATACAGGGCCGTGGTCGTTGTATTCATTCGTTTCAATGTTGTAAGTAACAAGGTGAAGGTTTTCTTCTCCCTTAGCAGCGCCCTTTGCAATTTCATCGGCACCTTTTACCCTTTGTCCGTTTTCGTAAATAGGGCCGCCTGTCAGGTAATAAATGGTTTTTTGATCCGGGCCAAGTATGTAGCCCAGGTAACCATAACTGAACTGATCGAACATGCCGCATTTTTTTGATGGCTCTGAAGTGATGCGGTCAATTAGTTCGATTTGTTTGTTGGAAGGATCAAATTTAAATAGATAGCCCGAATTGCCATGAACGCCATAAGCCACCTGATGCCCTTCGTGCCAAAATATTTTACGCCAATTGTAACCCATGCTACCCGGCCTTGTAAAATCGTATTTTCCAAAATAATCAATTCTCAAATCAACACCTTCCACCTTAGCATAAGCATCATCGCCTGGTTGGTAAGAAAATATATCACCTTCTGAACTGGAGAAATACACTATACCTGTTGATGCGTCTACAACCAGCGAGCGGCACAACGACCTGAAGTCATTACCAGGCATTCCTGCTTCCCCGTTACCACTGATCTTACCCAGGTCTTTTAATTCATTTTTATCCACATCATAATGCAGGAATCTGCCTGTGGGCCATGTAATGATAAATATCTGCTTTCTCTCGCAGTCCATGGTCATGGCCACAGCGCCTTCTCCGTTTGGAATGATGCTGAGTCTTTCAAATTCTCCCGTAGTAAAATCATATGATAAAATATGTCCGCCAGCATATAAGCCGTAGCCTTCAGGAGCATTCACCGGCAGCCGGTCCATACCATCTATTAATTCATAAAAACCCACATGCGTGGAAAAATACAGTTTGTTGTCACATTCAAAAAAGTCTACGTGGCTTTTACCCTGCGATATAAGGTTCTTTCCTTTCTCACCACAAATATCAGTAAGGTCGGCCAGAAATTTTATTTCCTCATTGGCCGGATCGAAACTGTACATTCGGCCTGCAATATCATGTTTATCGCAGCTAAGCACGTAGTATATTTTCCCGTCGCTGGCCGCCGAGATAGCATTGTAGGTATCATGCGCATCCCTGAAGCCGGAGTAAAAAGTTCTGGCAATGATACTGCCACTGTGTTTCTGCTCACCATTTGAGGGCTTGGTGAAACTCTTTGCCACTAAGTCTGTTTCCATGTTTAATTATTTTTTATTCAATTTTTATAATTGTAAGAGATTTTTTATTTTACCATGCTTTTGATTTTTTCAGCGTTGTCATAAACTTTTTGAATGGCCGAAGCGATGATATCCATATCGCTCCTGGAACCAAGCAAAAGATTTTGTGTCAGCCAAATAGCTTCTTCGCATAATTTGTCATTTTCTGGGCACTGATTTTTTGCCATCCACTTGTCATAATTCAATTGTTTTCTTGAATATGCTTTCCGGAAGTTTTGCGTTTCAAAAGTCTGTTTAATAAACTCCTGCTTGTTCAGCGGAGTATACCCCATGCTTACCGGAACTCCTTCTGCTCTAACCGCGCTTAAAAAGGCATCTCTCGAAAGTCCTTTAAATTGTTCTTGTTTATAACGGAAAGCGTAAAGCAGGTATGCAGACTTTGTTACATTATCGTACAATTTATGCACGACTACGCCTGGTATATTTTGAATTTTAGATGTAAGGTATGCTGCATTTTTATGTCTTGTATCTACCTGTGCCTGCAACCTCTTCATTTGTACCAACCCCACTGCGGCCAGCGGCTCTGCAAGCCTGGTTTTACTTCCCTGGCGCACACCACCGCTTGCAACAGCGCCCGGTGGCAAACCGTAAGGCAGGCCGAGATTGTGAAATGAATAAGCCCGGTTCATGAAATCGTCATCGTTTGATACCAACGCGCCAGCTTCTCCCAGCGGTAATATTTTTGAAGTTTGAAAACTAAAACACCCTGCATTGCCTATGGTGCCCACTTTTTTACCATTAATTTCAGCCAGGTGTGCCTGGCAGGCGTCTTCAAGTACAATCAGGTTGTGCTTACGTGCAATGGCCATGATACTGTCCATATCGGCAGGCATACCCAATATGTGCACCGGAAGAATGGCTTTGGTTCGGGAAGTAATTTTTCCTTCTATCTTTGAAGGATCAATTTGATAGGTATTGGGATCAACATCTACAAATACCGGCATAGCACCGTTAGTGGTAATTGCCTGAATAGTAGCAATAAAGGTGTATG
This sequence comes from Bacteroidota bacterium, assembly GCA_023423285.1. Classification (GTDB taxonomy): domain Bacteria; phylum Bacteroidota; class Bacteroidia; order Chitinophagales; family Chitinophagaceae; genus Niabella. The sequence continues at coordinate 2,142 of JAFAFV010000032.1, read as the reverse complement.
GCGGCACCAGCACTTCATCGCCTGCCGCAATTCCTAACTGGTTTAGTCCAACTACTAATGCGTTGGTTCCGTTTACAGTGGCTAATGCTCTTTTCACACCCAGCATTTGCGCCCATTCTTGTTCAAACTGATCCACAAGTTTTGACCGTGACCAGTTGCCACTCCTCATGGCCTGCATTAACAATGGCTCATCCTGCTCGGGTATCCATATCGGCCATTTGATCCATTTGGCTTTACTCCAGGCAGGTTTGCCGCCCAGTATTGCAGGAACAGATGCTGAGGCAGAAGGCATCACCGTTGTATTGGCAAAAAGATTATTAGCACCCAGCACAATGCTCGCGGAGCCTATAGCGCTGTTCTTAATAAACTGCCTTCTTGAATTATCTTTCTTCATGTGTGTGTGTTTTTTTATTTTTTCTGTTGGGGTTCCCGATATATTTAGCGGGGAGAATAAACCATACATTCTAAAATTTTAACTCGTTACCACTTAGTAAAGGCGCTTAATGATTTTGATTTTTTCATTATAAAATGTATAATCAGTATTCAATAAAAATAAATGAGTTTACAGCAATTGTTTCCAGACATTAAGTATTATAAAATCACAAATACAAAAAATTTCGTTAACGTACCCGAAAGTATGCAAAAATATCAAATAAACAAATTAATTTTAGACTTTCTGCATTACTAATCATATTGCCATGTACATCAAATCAAACTCAACTTTATCACCTTTTGTTCTCATCTGGTTCTTGTTAATCAATGCCTGTGCTGTGATCCAGCCGGTTGCTATTAAAAAAACACCGCCTGCTATTTTAGACAGCATGCAACTTGTTATGGGCAAATTACCGGACCTGAAGAATTTACCGACGTTTGACACCAAGATAATCGACAGTATAAATGGTAAAGGTTATACGCGGTATCGCATACATTTTACAGTAGCACCGGGCGAAGTATTACCCGCTTTGCTTTACATTCCATATACCGATAATGTTAAAACAAAACATCCGGCTATGCTGGCATTACATAGTACTCACGCTACAGGCAAAATGGTATTAAGTGGTGAAAGCACTAAAGCAGACAGGGCTTATGCTGTGGAACTGGCTGAAAGAGGTTACGTAGTGATTGCACCGGATTACCCTGGTTTCGGTGAAATGAAAGATTATAATTTTGCTGTAGACAGGTATGCATCCGGCACTATGAAAGGCATTTTTAACCATATACGTTGTATAGATTATTTACAATCATTACCACAGGTAAATTCCCAAAAAATTGGCGTGCTGGGCCATTCGCTTGGCGGACACAACGCTATTTTTACTGCTGCATTTGATAAGAGGTTAAAGGTTATTGTAAGCAGTTGCGGGTGGACAAAATTTAATTATTACAATGCAGGAGAAAGCCCCACAAAATTGTATGGAGGCAAAATGGGTCCGTGGGCGCAGGAACGTTATATGCCATTAATAAGAACAAAATATAATTTAGACCCCAACCAGGTTCCATTTGATTTTGATGAGGTAATTGCTTCAATTGCGCCCAGGGCATTTTTTACCAACTCCCCCCTGCATGATGCCAACTTTAATGTTGAAGGCGTGAAAGAAGCCATGAAAATCATAGAGAAAGCCTACAGCGCTTCAAGCGCTTCAGCCAATTTGAAAATCGCTTATCCTGATGTGGGGCATGATTTTCCCAAAAACATCAGGCTTGACGCCTATCGTTTTATAGACAGCGTATTGCAGCACACACCTAATGTACACGAGCTTTACAGATAATGAAAAGAAGAAATTTTTTAAAGAACATTGCCTTACTCACTGCAACAACATCGTGCATGAATCATATACCCGCTTCTTCCGGTAATTTAAAACAAATCCGCATTCAATCTTTTTCCACAGCATATGAAAAAGAAAAGCTGAAAGGAAAATTTGGCTTTAAAGGAAATTATCTTACGGAGTTATGGCAGGTGGTAAGTAAGATCACATCCGCAAATAACAAAACCGGTCTTGGTATTGCCACACAAAGCGTTTTGTATGCAGATGCTGACCTTTTTGCTCAACATAGTGAAACCCAGGGCAACGCCTTTATGTACCAGGTGGTACAGGAAGCATTAAAAATAGCAAAGCAAAAAAATTTTACAACGCCAGTAGAATT
>JAFAFV010000237.1 GCA_023423285.1 Bacteroidota bacterium | reverse complement strand
ACTCACTGCATAGTTTCTGTTAAAAATATTAGATTCGTTTTCGTTATTGCTTTTAAAATAGTTCATGTCGGCCGTAAGCTGATGCCCGTTGCGCGGAAAATTGTGCAGAAAAGCCAGGCTGGCGCCGCGGTTGCGCATTTCAAAATCGCTAACGGTTTCTCTTAAAATTTTAGACTGTGAGTAAAAACCCGTAGCAGTAGAATCTGAAAGAATGGTACTGTTGGCCGAATTGCTGAAATTGCCGCCCATCATAAGGCCCGATACCGTAAGCGTGTTACGGTTATCAATAAAATAATCCACACCCGCTCGTACAAACCTAAATGATCCTTCATTGATTGTGTGATCATCCTGGTTCATTTTAAAAATTGAATCGCCTCTTAAAGTAGTTCTTTCAGTCAGCCCCGTACCCAGCGATTTACGTTGATTGTACATAGCATTGGCGAAAAAGTTGAACTTTCCCTGCCTGATATTGAAGTTCCCTCCAAGGTTTACTTTCCCTCTTTGATCAACACCGGCTCTCAGGTTTCCGCTGTAGCCTACGCGCCTTGCTTTTTTCAATACAATATTCAGTATGCCCGCTGTTCCGCCGGATGCATCATATTTTGCTGATGGGTTAGTGATCACTTCCACGGTCTCAATCTGGTCGGCAGGAATCTGGTCAAGCGTAAGGGTGGTGGGCCTGCCATCTACAAAAATTTGCGGCGATCCGTTTCTCACGCTTACATTTCCATCAATATCCACGCTTACAGAAGGAACTGTTTTCAATATATCCGTAGCTGTTCCGCCAGCGGCAATCAGGTTATTCTCCACGTTGTATATCTTTCTGTCAATACCAAGTTGCACAGCCGGCCTACTGCCAGTTACGGTTACGCCCTGTAAAATCTGATTATCTACAGCCAGTCTGATGTTACCCAAATCTTTATTTAAAGCGGACATCATGGCGCTCATATTGCCTTGCCCTGCTTTTGAGCGATCAATAAAAGTAAAATTAGTAGTGTATGGTTTGTAACCAATGCCCGAAATGACTAATTTGTACATGCCCATGGCTGGAATGTTTTCGATTAAAAACTCACCCCTTGCATTGGTAAGTCCGCCGGTTACAACCACTTCGTTAGTAGTTTTGGTGGCGCTGTCGATGCGGGACTGTAACAATTGCACGGATCCTGCTTCCAGCGGCCTGCCCGAAGCAGAATCCAGTAATTTTCCATAAATGGTTCCTGTTGGCATTTGGCCGGCGCCACCCATGGGTGCCTGAGAGAGAACGATAAAAGACAAGCCTAAGAATAGGCCTAGTAATAAAATTTTTTGCATTGCTATATTTTAACTTTTTTAGACGTGTTTATAACGCATAACTTGCTGCGTTGTTGTGAAAAGTGTATGAATGTTTATCCAGATTGGATAAACAGAAACAATACATAAATATATATTGAATAGGTTGTTCAACCTGTTGTTGCAATATAAAACATCAGTATGCTGATCAAGCCGGTTACCACACCACTGATAAAACCCAAAAGAGGCAGTTGCTTTAGCTGCGCGGAAATTTGATCGGCCACTGCTTTTTGAACAACGGGGTTGGTAAGCTTTTCAGCTATTCTGGTTTCCAAATTAAGTTTTTCTTTCAGGCTGCCAGCCATTTCAACCATTACCGAAGGAAAGAGTTGTTGTAGCTGAGCGATAAAAATTTCTTTGATCTTATCAGTCGTTTTAGTGCCTACAAACATGCTGAACATTGGAATTTCCTGTTGCAGTTTTTCATTGAGAAAAGTGTCAATATGCTTTTCAACAACCGGCATGGCTTTTTCTAAAATGGATGGGTCGGCTATTTTTTGCTCAATATCAGAAAAATTGAACAAGTTTGCAGCCCAGTCTGCCACAGCCGTTGAGATTTGCTGCTGCTTTTGTGGCCAGTAACGGTGAATGATAAAGCTAACAACCAGCTTGTGAAGCAGCCAGCCGGAGATACCGGTAATAATCGGTAATGTAAAAATCAGGTAATTCATACTAAACCTTACAAAAAAACCCGCCCGATTTGCAACCGGAACGGGATTTTGGGTGGCTAACCGGATTCGAACCGGCGACCCTCAGAACCACAATCTGATGCTCTAACCAACTGAGCTATAACCACCATTTACGGGTGGCAAATTTATAGCAAAAAAATGAATTCATGCAATTATATTCTTATTATTGTCGTCAAGATTATATTGCTATTACGATAATGCGAAAATAGTTCACCCCTTATTTTATATAAATTATAACTAAGGCATGATTTTTTAATGTTATTTTTACGCGATGCGTTCTTTTCTTAAATATATTACGGATATGAGACGACTACCCTTTGTGGCTTTGGCTATTATATTGGCTATTTCATTTTTTACTTTCAAATCTACCCTGGCAATAAATACAGCACCTCCGGGTAAATATGAAAAAATATTGCAACTGGTAAGCCAGATGCTCACGCATGTACATTTTAGCCCGAAACCTATTGATGATAATTTCTCTCAAACGGTTTTGAATAAATACCTGGAAGATTTGGATAGCGAAAAGAACATCTTCTTAACATCCGACATTTCTAATCTGAAGAAGAATTATGGAACGCGTATTGATGAAGAGCTGAAAGGTGCTAAAGTGGAAAGTTTTCTGGCAGTAAGCAATGTGTTTAATGAAAGGTTGAAGCAATCAGAAGCCTGGTCAAAAGAAATTTTGTCTACGCCTTTTGATTATACCATTAAGGAAGAAGTTCAGCTGGACGGCAAAAAGCTCCAGTTTCCCTCAAACGAGCAGGAGCGCAGGGAGCGCTGGAGAAAAAAACTAAAATTTCACAGCCTGGAACGCTATGTGGAAATGCTTGATGAAAGAAGTGCCAATAAAGGCAAAAAAGGTTATGTAGTAAAAAGTGATGCCGAACTTGAAAAAGATGCGCGTGCAAAAACTGATACGCTGATGGGTCGCGTGTTTACGAGGTATAAAGCCAAGTTTACTGAAGAAGACAATTTCAACATGTTTGTAAATGCGATTACCAACACAATGGATCCGCATACAGAATTTTTTCCTCCGGCAGACAAAAGGTATTTTGACGAAGAGATGAGCGGAGTATTTTTTGGGATTGGTGCAGCGCTGCAATATACAGATGGCGGCATCAAAATCACCAGCATTAATGCCGGAAGCCCTGCTGCCAAATCAAACGAATTACAACCCGGCGATATTATTACAAAAGTGGCCCAGGGAGATGGGCCTGCCGTAGATTTGATGGGCTTTGGCGTGCAGGACGCCGTCAAACTAATCCGTGGTAAAGAAGGAACAACAGTGGTACTGACTATTAAAAAACCGGA
>JAFAFV010000215.1 GCA_023423285.1 Bacteroidota bacterium | reverse complement strand
GCCATACACCATGCTTATTGTTGATACCGACGATCATATCTGCACCATCACCATTAACCGGCCTGATAAACTGAACGCGCTGAACCAGACAGTAATGGATGAACTTGCAACTGCTGTTGACGAAGTTTACAATAACAATTCAATAAAAGCCGCCATCATAACCGGCAGCGGGCAGAAAGCTTTTGTAGCAGGCGCCGATATTGGCGAGTTTGAAGGGCTAAGTGCAGAAGAAGGTAAAGCGCTGGCTGAAAAAGGGCAGGCTTTGTTTTTTAAAATTGAAAATTGCCCCAAGCCGATTATTGCTGCCGTAAACGGGTTTGCATTAGGCGGTGGGTGCGAGTTGGCTATGGCCTGTCATTTCAGGGTGGTGGCTAACAATGCAAAATTCGGTCAGCCGGAAGTAAACCTGGGGCTATTGCCTGGCTATGGCGGCACACAAAGGCTTACGCAATTAATTGGCAAGGGCAGGGCCATTGAAATGCTGCTTACAGGTAGTATGATTGATGCCATTACAGCCTTCAATTACGGCCTGGCCAACCATGTGGTGCTGCCGGAAGAATTGCTGCCAAAAACAAAATCGTTACTAACCGTCATCAATACCAAAGCTCCATTGGCCATTGCCGGGTGCATCAAATCTGCTAACGAAGCAATTCAGTTAGGTAGCAAGGGTTATGCAACCGAAGCGGAAACCTTTGGCAGGCTGATTACAACTGCAGACGCCAAAGAAGGCATCAGCGCTTTTTTACAAAAACGGAAACCGGAGTTTAAAGGTGAATAGCGGTATATGTTTCTAAATCCCTTCTCTCACCGAGATCACTTTCATAAACCGGCCTTCATAATATCCTTTTAAAGGAGAAATAGTCACGCCCTTTGCTTTGCCGGAACTGGAATGGATGAATTGCAGTTCACTGCTGCTATCAGTAATTACAATGCCCATGTGCCCAACCACGCGCCTGGATGGATCTGTTCCGGTAAAGAGTATCAAATCTCCGGGCTGTGCCTTTTCTACTGCAACTTCCCGGCCGCGGTTGGTAAATTCAACTGACGAACGCGGTACCTTTAAGTTAAAATGATTAAATACATAAGTAATAAAACCTGAGCAATCAAATCCCTGCGCCGGGTCAGAGGCCCCATAGAGGTAAGGCGTACCGATTAAAGATTGGGCAAATGCAACAATTTGCTGCGCGGGGTATGCCTGGTTCCATGTCACAAAACCGTCGCGTTGCTGCACGTTGCCCGAAGCAGAATCTGGCGCAGCTGGGTCGGCAATAGTACCAACTAAAAAAGGCCCGCTTAAGAAACCTACTGTGTCTCTTTCATAAGTAAGCAGAATATTATCATCGGTATTGGTTACAGGCATCAGGCAAGCCGAAAGCATGATCGCCAGCATTAAAAGCACAGGAAATTTTTTGTGTATGTTCTGATCCATATATGATTAAAATCAATCCTTGAAGTTAAGGAAAAGGTTGATTTAAATGTACCTTTGTTAATCTGTCAAACAGTTTACTGCTGATTGTTTTCACCTCATTAAATAAATCATACATTATGGAATACAGAATTGAAAAAGACACGATGGGCGAAGTAAAAGTTCCCGTTGATGCAATTTATGGCGCGCAAACACAGCGCTCCATTGAAAACTTTAAAATTGCGCAGGATATCAACAGAATGCCGAAAGAAATTATTAAAGCTTTCGCCTATTTGAAAAAAGCGGCAGCCATTACCAACAATAAAGCCGGAGTATTGCCTAAAAAGAAATCAGCTCTCATAGGTAAAGTGTGCGATGAAATTCTGAATGATAAAATTGACAGCAGCGCTTTTCCGCTGGTGGTTTGGCAAACAGGGAGCGGCACGCAAAGCAATATGAACGTGAATGAGGTGGTTGCTTACCGGGGTCATGTGCTCAACGGCGGGCAACTTACGGATAAAGAAAAATTTTTACATCCCAATGATGACGTCAATAAATCGCAGAGCAGTAATGATACATTTCCTACTGCCATGCACATTGCGGCGTATAAAATTCTGGTAGAAGTAACCATACCCGGAATTGAAAAATTGCGGGACACCCTGAAAAAGAAAAGTAAAGAATTTATGAAAGTGGTGAAAATTGGGCGTACCCATTTTATGGATGCCACACCGCTTACATTAGGCCAGGAAATCAGTGGTTATGTATCGCAACTGGATCACGGGCTGAAAGCCATTAAAAACACATTGCCACATTTGAGCGAGCTGGCTTTGGGCGGAACTGCTGTAGGTACAGGCATCAACACGCCGCCTGATTATGACGTGAACGTAGCTGCTGAAATTGCCAGGCTTACCAAACTGCCATTTAAAACTGCCGAAAATAAATTTGAGGCGCTTGCTGCACACGATGCTATTGTGGAAGCGCACGGCGCATTAAAAACAGTGGCTGTAAGCCTGATGAAGATTGCAAATGATATACGCATGCTGAGCAGTGGCCCACGCAGCGGTATTGGCGAAATTTTTATACCTGATAACGAGCCAGGTTCTTCTATCATGCCCGGCAAGGTAAATCCCACGCAATGCGAAGCATTGACCATGATTGCCGCACAGGTAATGGGTAATGACGTAGCAATAAGCATTGGCGGCTCTAATGGCCATTTTGAATTGAACGTGTTCAAGCCGGTAATGATCTATAACTTCCTGCACAGCGCACGCCTTATAGGTGATGGCTGTGTGTCGTTTAACGATAAATGCGCGGTGGGCATCAAACCCATTGAGGAAAATATTAAAAAACACGTAGATAATTCACTGATGCTGGTAACGGCTCTGAACACTAAAATAGGATATTATAAAGCAGCAGAAATTGCCCAGAAAGCACATAAAGAAGGAACTACTTTGAAAGAAATGTCTGTAAAATTAGGGTACCTTACTGAGCAGGAATTTGATGAGTGGGTGGTGCCTGCAAAAATGGTTGGAAAGATTTAAACGCTATAAATCTTTTAAAAATCTCTGATTCGGAGCCGTATAAAATTTTTGTACGGCTCTTTTTGTTGGGTTAAACGGTTTAGAAAAATGGTTTTATATCACTTGAATAAGTGATACGCATTATTTGGCGAGACCCTACAGTTCTTCTATTTTTACATCACTTATAAAATAGTTAAAAGAATAGTATTCTGAAAAAGATTCAGAGAAACACCATTCCGCTGAAATGCTACAATAATTTCAGCGGTTTTTTATGCCTCGGGCCTGGGTTCATTATTGGGTGCAATGGTGTCATTGCTTTTATTTGGCACGGGCTCATCTGCTTTTCTATAAAAACGTTTTTGAAAAACCAGCAGTGTAATAACACCGGTGGAAATAGCCGCATCCGCTACATTAAAAATAGGAGCAAAAAACTCAAAAGGCTCACCACCAATAAATGGAAACCATGATGGGTAGGTGGATTTTATCATAGGGAAATAAAGCATGTCTACCACACTGCCATGCAAAAAAGAAGAATAACCCGGCGATGCCAGTTGTGCCACACCACTGTAACTTACGTAATCTCCAAAGGCAGCATTGTAATGATAGCCTTTGTCAAAAATCATTCCGTAAAACATACTGTCTACAAGGTTGCCCAGCGCACCTGCATAAATAAGAGCTACACAAACCATAAAGCCGGCGGTGTATTTTTCGCGGGCAAATTTTACAAGTAACCAGCTACCAAAAATCACTGCTCCCAGCCTGAAGAGTGTTAAAACTACCTTACCGGTTTCATTGCCAAACTTCCAGCCCCAGGCCATACCGCTGTTTTCAATAAAATGAAGACGTGCCCAGTCGAACCCAAGAATGTTGGTTACATGGCCAATGGGAAAATTTAATTTAATGTAGAATTTTGATGCCTGGTCAATGATCAGTATCAACACGATGATTAATATTGCCGTAACTAATTTACCTGCTTTCATAAGGCGGCAAAGATAGCCATCAAAATGGTATATAAAACGGTAAATTTTAGGGTGAATAGTAATGGTTTAGCCGATGATTCTACCCGGATTTTTCTTCATAAAATCTTCCCAACTACCAGCGCTGCCTGTTTTTTGTATAGGGGCTGTAAGCTCATAATGGTGGCACATGGCCACGGCAAGGGCATCTGTGGCATCAAAATAATCGGGCATTTCTTTTAGCGATAGAAGCTGTTGCAGCATTTTCCAAACCTGTTCTTTTGCGGCATTGCCGTTACCGGTTATAGATTGTTTTATTTTTCGCGGCGAATATTCTGTAACAGGCAAATGGGTTTGCATGGCTGCCGCTATGGCCACACCTTGCGCACGCCCCAGCTTGAGCATACTTTGTACATTTTTACCAAAAAAAGGTGCTTCAATAGCCAGTTCGTGAGGCTTGAATTGCTGTATGATCTGTGTTACTTTTTGATACACCAGGTGCAGCCGCTCATACCCTTCAATTCTTTTATGCAACTTCAGCGATTGCATTTCGTGCAGCGTAACTATTCGTCCACGGCATTCAATAACGCTGTAGCCCATAATTAGCGTGCCGGGGTCAATGCCCAATATTATTTTACCTGAATCTTGCAAGTAGTATTTATTTTTACTGCTATCAAAATGAAGATCAGCAAAAGTATCAAAATATTCATCAACTATTTTTTAGGTCCGGTTTTATTTGTCTGGCTTAGCTGGTCTATCTACAATCAAATAAAAAACCAGCCCGGGCTTGCACAATCATGGCATCATATAAAAGAAGCCTTTGTAAGTTCGCAGATACTGTATCTGATCGCCACAGTGGTTTTAATGGTTGTTCACTGGGGTATTGAAGCATACAAGTGGATGCTGGCTGCAAGAAAACTTCAGCCCATCAGTTTTATAAAAGCTTTTAAAGCCGTGCTTTCGGGCGTTTCTTTTTCAGTAAGCACGCCCAACAGGATAGGAGAATATTTTGGCAGGATGTTGTACATGGACGAAGGCAATCGCATTAAAGCCATTTCGCTCACCATGGTGGGCAGCATTAGCCAGCTGATCACTACCATTTTAATGGGCTTTCTGGCATTACTTTTTTGCAGGGCATTAATTGTGCAGAATGATATTTTATCAGAAGTATGGGTGTTAGCCATATTGTATGGCACTGGCGCTGTACTTGTTATTTTAACATTATTTTACTTTAGGTTGTCATGGGTAGTAAAAATTATTGATAAATTGCCTGTCTTTAAGAAGTATGCCTGGGTAACAGAAGCCATAGAAGAATTTGATGCAACGTTGTTGTTGCGGTTTTTGTCCTTATCAGTAAGCAGATTTTGTATTTTTATTATACAATACTATCTCTTATTCAGGCTCTTTGGCGTAGAGGTAAATTTTTTGCAGGCATGGACGGGCGTGAGCATTATGTTTTTGGTCATGGCTATTATTCCTACCATTGCATTATTTACCGATCTGGGATTGAGAAATGAATTAAGTATTATATTGATGGGTTTATTCAGCAGGAACCATCTTGGAATAAGCCTCACATCAATAAGCATCTGGTTAATAAATTTGGTGATACCGGCATTGATGGGCAGCCTTTTGATTCTGAGTATCAGAAATATCATTAAGAATAAAAATGAAAGCACTTAAATTATCAATACTTCCACTTTTTGCTTTTTTACCGTTTGGCAATGGCAACCATGATGTTTACCTTACGGAACAAAGCATCAGTGCAAATTGTGCTATCAATAATACAGCCTTTAAAGAGGGTGAAAAAGTGGGTTTTACAGTGTATTACTCTGTAGGCAACCTCATCAACGCGCCTGCCGGCACAGGCAATTTTACCACTACGTTTGAAAAACTGAATGGCCGCAGCGTGTACCATGTGGAAGCCGAAGGCCGCACGCTGCCGTCTTACGAATGGGCCTATAAAGCAAGAGATAAGTATGAAACTTATATGGATACCGAAACGTTGCAACCTCTGAAGTTTGTGCGCAACGTGCATGAAGGAGATTATAAAAAATATCAAAACGTAAGTTTTAATAAAAATGCCAATACAGCGGTAACCAATGAAGGCGTTTTTAAAGTGCCCACCTGCGTGCAGGATGTTGTAAGTTCGGTGTTTTATGCGCGTAATGTAGACTTTAACAGATTGAAGGTAAATGACAGGATCGCTTTCAACCTGTTTCTTGATAATGAAGTGTACCAAATGTCAATACGCTATTTGGGTAAGGAAACCATTTCCACAAAATACGGCCGGTTTAAAGCGATTAAGATCAGGCCTGTGACTATTAAAGGAAATATTTTTAAGGGTGATGAAAAAATGACCGTGTGGGTAACAGAGGATGCCAACAAAGTGCCTATACGTGTGGAAAGCCCTATTATTGTTGGAAAAGTAAGAATAGATATGACCAGTTTTCATGGTTTGAGAAACCCTATGAGCGCGCTGCTCAGGAAGTTCTAAACAATTATTTTAATGTAAAAGATAATAAAAATCCATCCTTTTTCGGGATGGATTTTATGTTTTAATTCATTTTACACAACCACATTTACCATTTTATTTTTTACATAAATGATCTTTTTCGGCGTTTTGCCTTCTATCCATTTTTGTATCACTTCATTCGTTAGTACCATTGCCTCTACTTCAGGCTGTTCGGCATCTAACGAAATGACCATGGTGGTACGCAGTTTGCCATTAACCGAAATGGGATATTCTTTACTACTTTCCTTTATATATTGTGCTTCAAATTTTGGGTATGGCGCATCTACTACCGAAGTGGTGTTACCCAGAGCATGCCATAACTCTTCTGCAATGTGTGGTGCATAAGGAGCCAGTATTACTAATACAGGTTCCAGGATGGCTTTTTTGTGACACTTCAGGTCAGACAGTTCGTTTACGAGAATCATAAAACTGCTGACGGCCGTATTAAAGCTGAAACGCTCAGTATCATCTTCAATTTTTTTAATAGCCTTATGAAGTGCTTTCAACTCTGCGGCGTTTGGCACGTCATCCGTCCATAAAGCCGTGCCCTGGCTTTCTCCGTTCAGAACGTCTTTGTAAAACAACCTCCATAATTTTTTCAAAAACCGGTGTACGCCTTCAATGCCTTTTGTATCCCAGGGTTTGCTTATTTCTACCGGGCCGAGGAACATTTCGTACATCCGGAACGTGTCGGCGCCATATTTTACCACAAGGTCATCGGGGTTGATGGTATTGAATTTGGATTTAGACATCTTCTCAACTTCGCTACCGCAGATGTAAGGACTGTTTTCCTCTTCATTCGGGGAGTAAAGTGAGCCATCTTCCAATAAAAATTCAGCATCGGCAAACTCGCCATTGCGCCATTGTTTGAATTTTTCGATGTCTAGTTCTACGCCATCTACAATATTTACATCTGCATGTATGGCGTCTGTAGGGTATTTGTCTTTTTGCCCAAAAGAAACAAATTGGTTACTGCCATGAACGCGATACACAAACCGGCTGCTCCCCTGAATCATCCCCTGGTTCAGCAATCTTTTAAACGGCTCGTCAAAACTTAAATGTCCCAGGTCATACAAAACCTTTGTCCATAAACGGCTGTACAGTAAATGGCCCACCGCGTGTTCTGTTCCGCCAATGTACAGGTCTACCTGGTTCCAATAATCAGTAGCCTGTCTTCCGGCAAATTCATTTTTATTGTGGGGATCCATAAACCGTAAAAAATACCAGCTACTTCCGGCATAGCCGGGCATGGTGTTGGTTTCCAGATTTTTTGTAACCCACTCCGGAATATTGGCCAGGGGTCCTTCCCCTTCCGGACCGGGCGAATAGCTGTCAACCTTTGGCAGTTGCAACGGCAGTTCGCTTTCATCCAGCGGGTAGGCAATGCCATTTTTCCATACAACTGGGAAAGGTTCGCCCCAGTAGCGCTGGCGGCTGAATGCAGCGTCTCGCATTTTATAATTGGTCTTGCGCTGCCCGATTCCTTTATTTTCCAGTTCAGCAATCACCACTTCAATAGCCTCACGCATCACCATGCCGTTGAGGAAATCTGAATTTTCCAGTACAGCATCTTTGGTTGGGTTGGCTTCTGTGCCGTTGTAATGGTTGCCAATAATATTGGTAATGGGAATGTTGAAATGCTGCGCAAATTTATGATCGCGCTCATCGCCACACGGCACGGCCATAATAGCGCCGGTGCCATATCCGGCCAGCACGTATTCACTGATCCAGATGGGAATTTGCCTACCATTAAAAGGGTTAATGGCATAAGCGCCGGTAAATACACCGCTGATCTTTTTCTCAGCCATTCTTTCCCGCTCGCTGCGGCTTTTTACCCAGGCTACATATTCATCAACCGCGGCAGCCTGCTCAGGCGATTTAATTTGGTCAACCAGCTTCAGTTCAGGAGCAATCACCATAAAGTCAACACCAAAAATAGTATCGGGGCGGGTGGTATATACATTAATTACGGATTGTGAGTTATCAATTGTGAATTGAATTTCTGCACCGCTGCTTTTCCCGATCCAGTTGGTTTGCATTTCCTTCATGGCCTCGCTAAAATCCACTTCCTGCAGGCCTTTCAGCAGCCTGTCGGCATATTCGGTAATACGCAGGTACCACTGGCGGAGTTTTTTCTTTACTACCGGATGACCACCTCTTTCGCTCAAGCCGTTTACTACTTCATCGTTGGCTAAAACGGTTCCCAGCGCTTCGCACCAGTTCACCTCGCCACAGCCGCAATAAGCCAGGCGGTATTCCATTAAAATTTGTTGTTGAACGGCTTCGTTAAATTCATTCCAATCGCTGGCTGCAAACATGTTACCTGAAGCAGATTGCCGGTCAGGGGTAATTGGCAACTTATAGCCTGCATTAGGCATCGGATGGTTGCTATTTCCTTCTTCGGCAAATATTTCAATTAGTTGATCAATCGGCTCTGCTTTTTGTGTTTTCCGATTAAACCAGGATTTGAACAATTGCAAAAAGATCCATTGCGTCCATTTGTAATATTCAGGGTCGCTGGTGCGCACTTCGCGGTTCCAGTCAAAACTAAAACCAATATTATCAAGCTGTTTGCGAAAAGTATTGATGTTTTTTTCGGTAGAAACAGCAGGATGAATGCCATGCTCAATAGCGTATTGCTCGGCTGGCAGCCCAAATGCGTCATAGCCCATGGGGTGCAGCACATTAAATCCTTTCAGCCTTTTGTAACGCGCATAAATATCGCTGGCTATATATCCTAAAGGATGCCCCACGTGCAGCCCCGCGCCGCTGGGGTAGGGAAACATGTCCAGCACATAATACTTAGGTTTGTCGCTGTTGTTGGATACCTGGTAAGTTTTTTCAGCAGCCCATTTTTGTTGCCACTTTTTTTCTATTTTATTAAAATTGTAATCCATAGTTTTATATTGACCGGTAACCGGCATGCCATCGGCTGCTTCAAAAAGCAGCAAATTTAAGCATTGTAGCCCGAATCCATTAAATTTGCCTGCAATGAAGTATTCAGTTAATCAGTAAAATTTATATGGCAGCGCAACCAAAAATTTCTACAAAAAGAGGTAAGCCTTCCTATTTCATGGCTATATTAGGTGTAACGCTGGTATTGTTTTTATTGGGAATGATCGGCTGGCTGATCATAAATACCCGCGCCCTGGGAGAGCATTTTAAACAAAATGTAGAGATGAACGTGTATTTGCGGGAACCGCTGGCGGCTGCCGACAGCGCTGCGCTGGTGCAATACATCGCTTCTCAACCTTATGTAAAAGAATACACGTTTACCACCAAAGAAATGGCCAAGAAAAAATACATGGCCGATGGTAATGAAGACTGGGGCGATGTGCTGACAGAAAACCCTTTGCCCAACAGCATTGATTTTAAACTCAAGCCTGATTATGTGACCTCCGAGGCCATGAAAAAAATTCAGGAGGACCTTGAAAAACAAACATATGTGACTGATGTGCAGTACCAGCAGGAGCTGGTGAGCAAGCTGAATAGCAACCTGAACAAAGTAAGCTGGATATTGCTGGGCGCGGCTATTTTATTAGCGCTGGTTGTTATATTTTTAATTGATAACACCATCAGGCTGGCCATGTTCAGCAATAGATTTTTAATTAAAACCATGCAAATGGTGGGCGCCACAAGATGGTTTATTGCAAAACCGCTCAACATAAGAGCGGTGATCAACGGGGCTATCAGTGGCATAATCGCCATTGTGGCTGTGTATGCCATTGTGGAAACTGCAGAAAGGATGCTGCCGGAACTAAAAGCCATCAGAGATAATTCTTTACTTTATCTGCTGTTCCTTGGCATGTTTGTTTTGGGTATTTTCATTACGGTCATCAGCACACACACCAGTGTATTAAAGTACTTGCGTAAAAAGCTCGATGATCTTTATTAGCAAAATTCTCAACCTGTTTAAAAAGGAAATAGCTATATTGCGCGTTCTTAAAAAGCAAATTAATGAGCGCTAAAAATAATACACCCTCAATGTTTGGTAAGTCCAACTATATGTGGATGCTGATAGGCATACTGGTAATTGCATTGGGCATGATCTTAATGTCTGGCGGCAAGAGCAATGTCAATCCCACTGTGTTTGATGCAGAAGCAGTTTACAGTCCTGTAAGAATTACTGTGGCGCCCATTTTAATTATCCTGGGGCTTGGTATTGAGATCTTTGCACTTTTCAAAAAATAATACAGCAATAAAACTTTCCATAAGGCGGTACGTAACGGTGTCGCCTTGTTTTTTAAGCAGCAAATATGAGTATCATTGACGCCATCATCATCGCCATTGTAGAAGGCATTACAGAATACCTGCCCATTTCCTCTACCGGCCACATGATTATTGCCAGTTCTTTATTGGGCATTCACAAAGAAGAATTCACAAAGCTTTTCGAAGTGGCCATTCAGTTGGGGGCTATAATGGCCGTGGTAGTTTTATACTGGAAACGGTTTTTTAATTTCTCACAGTGGCAGTTTTATGTCAAGCTCATCGTAGGCGTAATACCGGCTTTAATACTAGGCTTTCTTTTTTCTGATAAGATTGACGCGCTGATGGAAAGCCCGCTCACCGTTGCCATATCACTTTTAATCGGCGGTATTGTTTTACTTTTTATTGACAGGTCGTTCAATCACCCCACTGTTCATACCAATGAAGAAATCACGTACAAAAACGCTTTCATCACAGGCATTTGGCAGTGCATTTCCATGATACCAGGCGTTAGCCGTAGCGCGGCATCCATCATAGGCGGCATGCAGCAAAAGTTTACCCGCAATGTAGCTGCTGAGTTTTCTTTTTTTCTGGCCGTGCCAACCATGGCTGCTGCCACATTGTATTCCTTATTTATTAAAACATGGAGCGGCGGTGGTGTTGATAAAAAAGGGTATGAACTCATCACACAATCTCAGGAAACAACTATTGCGTTTATAGTGGGCAATGTGGTGGCTTTTGGAGTAGCCATTCTTGCCATAAAATTTTTTATTGACTACCTAAAAAAATACGGCTTCAAAATGTTTGGCTGGTACAGGATTATTGCCGGCACTATTCTAATTATTTTAATTTACACCGGGGTGATAAAATAAAAAAAATCCGGGCTTCCGGATTTTCATAAGTTCTCATGACAACCTTTTGAAAGCTGACCACAATTGTGCAGTGCTTACAAAATATGGTCAATAGGCATTTTACGTTTGCCTGAAATGATGGTAATCAGTACCAACAGCAATAATCTTCCTGCCATTTTAAAATATTTTATAGCTCAGACGCAAAAACATTCCTGAGCGCAACAGTAAAGCAGTGTTAAAATCATTTCTTTGTATACAATTTCAGAATAAATATCTGACAACATGCAAAAAGAACTTACCATTCGTTTAAGGCCGGAAGAAGCGGCTGACGACATTATCATAAAAAAACACATAGCAGAGGCGCTAACAATAAGTATTGCTGCCGTTTCAGGGTTCACAATTTTAAAACGATCTATAGATGCGCGCGGCCGCCAGCCCTTCATCAATCTTATACTGAAAGCCTACATAGGTGAAGAAGCACAACCGCGTCCGCTGCCATCATTTCATTATAAAGACGTGCATAAAGCAAGGCACTCGGTAATCATTATCGGCGCAGGTCCGGCGGGTTTGTTTGCAGCGCTGCAATTGATTGAGGTGGGAATAAAACCTGTGATTTTGGAACGTGGTAAAGACGTGAAAAGCCGCCGCCGTGATCTTGCTGCCATTAATAAGCAAGGCA
>JAFAFV010000188.1 GCA_023423285.1 Bacteroidota bacterium | reverse complement strand
TTATCGCTTAAATTCACCACCATATTACTAAATTATAAAAATCGGAGCAGTTATGTTTCTTACTTTTGGCAAATCTAAAGCAAAAACTGTGTTTTAGAAAGCAGTGCATAAATTATTTTGATATGGTATACAGGGCTATCGGCTTAATGAGTGGCAGCTCGCTTGACGGGCTTGATATTGTATTTGTGGAGTTTGTTGAAAATGCCGGTACCTGGCAATATGAAATACTGGCAGCAGATTGTTACGTATATGATGCAGAATGGGTAGCCCGGTTGAAAAACGCTACCCAACTGGTCGCCAGAGATTATCAATTATTGCATACACAATACGGGCATTACCTTGGCCAGCAGGTAAACCGGTTTATTGAGGTGAACAGTTTGCAATACAAAGTGGGATTGATTGCATCGCACGGGCACACTACCTTTCATGAGCCTGCGAATAAAATGACAGGGCAAATTGGCGATGGTGCCGCGATTGCTGCTGTAACACTATTGCCCGTTGTGAGCGACCTGCGTGCGTTGGATGTGGCGTTTGGAGGGCAGGGTGCACCCATTGTGCCTATTGGTGAAAAACTTTTATTTAGCGGTTATGATTACTTTTTGAATATTGGCGGCATTGCCAACATATCTGTAAATGCTGAAAATTATATTGCCTATGACATTTGTGCGGCCAACCGTGTGCTGAACATGCTGGCGCAGGATGCGGGCAAAGCATATGATGCCGGTGGCGAAATAGCTAGGAGCGGTATTGTGATTGATGATTTGCTCAGCAATTTAAATGCACTGGATTATTATCAACTACCTTTTCCAAAATCGCTGGCCAACAGTTTTGGCATTGAAACCGTTTACCCCCTGGTGAAAAAATATGATGCTCCAGTAAACGATTTGCTGAGAACCTATACCGAACACGTGGCTTTAAAAATTGCTGAGGCTGTCACCAACTACGGTGAAGAAAAGAAATTACTGGCAACGGGAGGCGGCGCATTGAATACATTCTTAATTGAAAGATTACAGCATTACCTGAAAGAAAAAAATGTGGTGGTAGAAGTGCCTGATGAAAAACTGGTAAACTATAAAGAAGCACTTATTATGGCACTCATTGGAGTGCTGCGCTGGCGCGAAGAATACAATGTTATCAGTACGGTAACCGGGGCTACACGCGCCAGCATTGGCGGCGCCCTGTGGCTGGGAGGTGAAGAATGAGTTTGAAAATATTAAAATCAACATGACCACTATGAGTAAAAAACCCGCAGACAGCTTAACGATTATGACCGAACTGGTGCTGCCGAACGACACCAATTTTTTGGGTAACCTAATGGGTGGCCGGTTGATGTATTGGATGGACATAGCTGCCGGAATGGCCGCACAAAAACACAGCAATACTATTGTGGTGACGGCCTCTGTTGACAATATTTCTTTTGTAAGCCCTATCAAACTGGGTAATGCCGTGCATATTGAAGCGCGTGTAACAAGAGCCTTCAATACGTCTATGGAAGTGTATTTAAAAGTGTGGGGCGAAGACCTGATCGAGAAGGAAAAATATGTTAGCAATAAGGCCTATTACACGTTCGTGGCGCTTGATCAAAAAGGCAGGCCGCAAGCCGTTGCACCCATTGAGCCGGAAAATGAAAGAGACCATAAACTTTTTGAAGGCGCCCTGCGACGCAGGCAGCTAAGGCTGATACTCGCTGGCAAAATGAAGCCTGATGATGCATCAGAACTAAAGGCTTTGTTTTTAGAAGATTAGCTGCTTTATAAATTACTTTCAATTGCCTCCACTTCTTTGCGATGCTCTTTCACGGGGCCATCAAGCAGCACGGCTATTATCGTTACGTTTTTATCAAGCCTCTCTTTGGGAATGTCTATATAAACAATGCCTGGTGTTGCGCTCCAGTAAAGTTTATCGTACATTTTATAACTGAGCAACGTGCCATCGCCCACTATGCGGATGCGCGCAATCGTGTTCTCAATTCCTTTTAATGCGATGGGGCCATTGGGTGTTCCTTCTACAAATAAATAAATAGTTTGCCTGTCTTGCGATAATGCAGATAAGCCTGCATAATGCCCGTCTGACAAGCCTTTGGCAGAACTGGTAAACACTTCCGCATGTTTTACGATCCAGTCGTTAACTGTTTTATCTGTAATAGAAGTTGTAAATTTTTTGTTCATTCCCACATCTTTAAAAGGGTTGTGTCCTTTTGATAACCTGTAAATCAGATCGGCTATCTTTTGAGTTGATTTAGCAGTTGCAGACGTTTGCAAATGCTCACCGGAAAGATGCGATTGATTGCTTAATGGCGTGTGAAGTTTTATGGGGTTGCCCAAGTTTACTTTTATTACAGTAATATCCTTGTCCTTTTGAATACCGGAAATATTCAACCAGACCATTTCTCCATCTTTCGTAAATGGTACCGGTTCATTTGTACCTACAACGGTTATTTTATTTATAGGTGATAACAGCTTTCTTAAGGATAACAGGCCATTGCCATCATTTTCAATAAACAGGTACAGAGTTTTCTTATCTTTTGATAAGGATGATCTTCCGGAAAAATAATTTTGGCTAATTCCCGCTTCCGTTCCATAAATTGCTTCGGCATGTTTTTTTGTCCAGCGGCCCAGATCTTTTAATATTTTAATTTGTTCAGCAGGAATGGTTCCATCTGCTTTAGGACCAATATCCAGCAACAGATTTCCGCCCATAGAAATGCAATCCACCAATGTGCGGATGAGCATCCACGAAGTTTTATAGTTGTTATCAAAAGGCTGGTAACCCCAACTGTCGTTCATCGTGTAGCAAAGTTCCCAATACCTCGATTGTGGCGTTTCAACGGGTACGCCTTGCTCCGGTGTGGCATAGTCGCCCTGGTCATTCAATCGCGAGTTGATGATGATGTCAGGATTGTATTGTTGTAGCAGGGCACGCGTTTCGCTGGCACGCCACTCTTGAGCGCTGTGCTCCCAGTCACCGTCAAACCAAAGCAGGTCTGGCCGGTATTGTTTGGAAAGCTCGTGCAATTGGCCCTGGTAAAACTGGATAAATTGCTCAAATCGCTGTGGCTCTTTGTTAATGTCATAACGTTTCAACTCACGGGTAAATACATCATATTTAGGATGGCTCCAGTCTGGTAGTGAAAAGTACAAGCCTGTTTTCAAACCTGATTTTTTTAATGCGCTGATAAAAGGTGTCAGAACATCTCTATTGGCTGGCGAGTGCAGGGCCACGCTGATGGCTTCAGGTTGTTTGCTATTCCACAGTGCCACACCATCGTGGTGTTTGGATGTGATGACCGCATATTTAGCGCCGCTCTCACGTATCAGTTCCACCCATTGCTGCGGGTTGTAATTTTTAGCCGTGAATCCGTTGAGCTGCTTCATATAATAGCTGTGGCTGACGTAGTTGTTAAAAAAACTCCACGACTCAGAAATGCCGTTCACCGCATAAATACCCCAATGAATAAAGATGCCTAGTTTAGCATCGGCAAACCATTGCATTTTATCTTTTGGAGGTATGGCCTGCGCCATAAGCCTTGGCTTGGGAAAGGATAACAGCAGCAAACAGGTAATGAAGAAAACTCGTTTCATAATGCCTGTAAAATTAGATAATTCCGCTCGTAACCTTAACCTACGGAATACCCCTGGAAATGATTAGTTTGCCAATGATGTATAAAAAAGTATTACAGTTCATATAACCTATGCTAATAAAAAAGAGGCTGCCCTGCAACCTCTTCAATTTTTTTAAGAAAATGGATTGCCTCGTCCTAAAATAGGTTGACACAAAATCAGTTCAACCGTTATGAACAAAGGACAATTTCGGGTTCGCAAGCGGACTCAAAAAGATTACACTTTAGCCTTCAAATTACAAGTTATTGAAGAAG
>JAFAFV010000160.1 GCA_023423285.1 Bacteroidota bacterium | reverse complement strand
ATGTACGAAATTTGCGACTGGTGTTGCCAGCATCTTCCCAAAGAAAAACCGCGTTACCTGATGGGCGTGGGCACACCCTGGAACATACTTGAATGCATCGGCATGGGTGTAGATATGTTTGACTGCGTAATGCCTACACGCAATGGGCGCAATGCCATGCTGTTTACTACTAAGGGTGTCATCAACATTGATAATAAAAAATGGGCTACAGATTTTTCGGCTATTGATGACGGGCTGGACTGCGAAATGAGCCAATATTACAGCAAGGCCTACCTGCGGCATTTGTTTAAAAGTGGAGAACTACTGGCCCTTACCATAGCCAGCGTGCACAACCTCAGTTTTTATTTATGGTTGGTGGGCGAAGCGCGCAAACATATTATAGCAGGAACTTTTGCAGGCTGGAAAACAGAGATGACCGAAAGGCTTAAAACAAGACTGTGATTGTGCAATTGTTAGAAAAAACTCAAATCGCGGCAGGCAACTTATTAATTAAAATTACTCTTCCTATTTTTGACCGTTAATGAAAAAACTTGACTGGTACATAATCAAAAAATTTTTGGTGTCATTCTTTTTCTGCATGATCGGCATTACCGTCATTGCAGTGGCTGTTGATTCCAGCGAGAAAACAGATGATTTTGTAAAAACAGGGCTTTCGGGTTGGCAGATATTTACGCAATATTATCTTGGTTTCATTCCCTGGATCATGAGCCTACTGTTTCCGCTGTTTGCATTTATTGCCGTTATTTTTTTTACCAGCAAAATGGCCATGCGCAGCGAAGTGATCGCTGTTCTTGCCAGCGGCACCAGTTACAATCGCTTTTTAAGGCCTTACCTCATTGGCGGCTTGTTTTTGGCCACCCTTTTATTCTTGGGCAGAAGATACGTGGTACCCGCAGCAAATGTAATACAGACAGAATTCAAGAAGGTATATATTGATAAAGATGATCCGCTTAAAAACCGGCAGGAAACGTCCTGTTACAACTGCTTTTATAAGCGTATTGATAGCTCCACTTACATGGGAGTGAAAAATTTTAATGCAGATACAAAGACCGGTGGTATGTTTTTCATCAACAGGGTGAATAAAAAAAACAAACTGGTCTACAATTTAAGGGCAGAATCATTGCGCTGGGATACTACCGGTGGAAAAAATAAATGGATAGCCCTAAAGGTGGTAGAAAAAAATATTGATAGCTTGGGAGAGAGCGTTTCAATGCTCCAGGAAAAACAGGTTCGTTTAAATATTTTGCCAGAAGAACTTGTTAAAGACGAGTACCTAAAAGATAAACTTACCACACCCGAACTGATCGAATTCATCAGGAAAGAAGAACTGCGCGGCACCGAAGGGTTGAATGCACTTAAAGTAGAGAGGTATAAAAGGTCTGCCACACCTTTTACAGTTATACTGCTTACCTTTATTGGCGTTGTTATTGCCAGCCGCAAAACCCGTGGTGGCAGCGGTTTACACCTTGCCCTGGGAATTGTTATTGCCGCTGTGTTTGTTATTGCCGACCAGTTTTCTACAGTGTTTTCCGTAAAGGGAAATTTCCATCCTGTTATAGCCGCGTGGATCCCCAACCTTATATTTTCACTGGTAGCGTTAAGGCTTTATCTTACAACGCCCAAGTAAGGCTGTATCTATTTATTAAAATTTTACTTTGAAATTTGTTGAGCGGCAAACCTTTATTTATCTTTAGCCCGATCGCTTCTTTTTATTTTTTATACAAACTTTATATGGAAATTTTAAAGGTTAGGTTCAAAGAACAGGTTGATAAGTTGGGCAATGAGATTAAAGAGATCATCAAACAACACGGTGAGACCGTGATAGGTGAAACAAAACTTGCACAGATTTATCAGGGCATGAGAGGTATGACTGCGCTGGTTACCGAAACATCATTATTGGATGCAGAAGACGGAATTCGCTTTAGAAGAAAAACAATATCTGAGTTGCGTGAAAAACTCCCTAAAGCCCCTGGCGGCAGCGAGCCTTTGCCAGAAGGACTTTTCTACCTGATGCTCGTAGGCGAATTGCCAACTGAAGAAGATGTGGAACACCTCAGTTCCGTATTGCAAAGGCGCAGCCATGTACCTACGTACGTATTTGATACGATGCGTGCTTTACCCAAGGACACACACCCCATGACCATGTTTGTGGTTGGCGTAATGGCACTGCAGAACGAAAGCCATTTTGCAAAAAGATATGCCGATGGCACCTTGTCAAAAAAAGATTACTGGGAAGCCACGTTTGAAGATACACTCGATCTGATTGCCCGCATTCCTCATATAGCTGCTTACGTTTACCGCCGTAAATACAAGCACGGCAAGGCTTTGATGCCGGATGGACTGCTGGACTGGGCAGGTAACTTTGCACACATGCTGGGCTACGAAAGTGAAGATTTTAAAGAACTGATGCGCCTTTACATGGTCATTCATGCAGATCATGAGGGAGGCAACGTTTCGGCACATGCCACGCACCTTGTGGGCTCGGCACTTAGCGATCCTTACCTTAGCTATGCGGCCGGTATGAACGGGCTGGCCGGGCCTCTGCACGGACTGGCCAATCAGGAAGTGATTAAATGGATTTACGACATGGAAGAAGAGATCGGTTCCAAAGAGCCGACTACTGAACAGATAAAAGAATACGTGGAAAAAACCATTTCCGAAGGTAGGGTAGTGCCCGGTTATGGCCACGCTGTACTGAGGCAGACAGATCCCCGCTTCGCTGCGCAAATGGAGTTTGCTAAAAAACATGTTCCAAACGATCCGTTGGTGAATACCGTTTGGAGAATTTACGAAACCGTACCGCCCATTTTGCAATCGTTGGGAAAAATTAAAAATCCGTGGCCAAATGTGGATGCGCACAGCGGCGCACTGCTGGTGCATTATGGTATGGTGGAGTATGAATATTATACCGTGTTGTTTGCTGTAAGCCGCGCACTTGGTGTACTTTCCAGCCTCTGCTGGGACAGGGGCCTGAACATGCCGCTCGAAAGGCCAAAATCTGTAACCACTGCTGCCGTTAAGCGCTGGCTGAATAAAGAAGTGGCAAACTTGGGAGATTGAGTAAAAAACTTTTAAAATATAAGGTGCAAGCGTATTGCCATGCACCTTTTTTTTATGCGGCTTGTTATACATTCTGTTCCACTTGTTTAAGTTCCTTATTTTTGCAACCGAAATTTGGTGCAGCCTGCAACTGCCCGATTGATTCACTCTATTTTTCGCACAGAAAAATATCAAATTTCAAACATGGCATTACACAACCGCGTTTCCCGCAGGGAACTGAAAGAGCGCATTTTACTGGACAACACGCCCCGTACCACCATTTCTTTTTATTGTTATTTTAAAATAGAAGACCCGGTTGATTTTCGCAACCAGCTTTACCGCAGTTTTGCAGAGATAGGGGTACTCGGCAGAATTTATATTGCCAGTGAAGGCATCAACGCGCAAATTAGCGTGCCCACTACCCATTTTGAATCATTAAAATCAATATTATATTCCATTGAACCATTGAATGGCCTGCGCCTGAACATTGCAGTGGATGATGATGGTAAATCTTTTTATGTGCTCGACATTAAGGTGAGACATAAAATAGTGGCCGATGGTATTGATGACCCCGGTTTTGATATGCAGAACAGAGGTCGTTATGTAAATCCACAACAGTTCAATGAGCTAACCAGCGATCCTGAAACGATTGTAATTGATATGCGCAACCATTATGAATACGAGGTAGGGCATTTTGAGAACGCGATTGAAATTCCAAGTGATACTTTTCGCGAGCAATTACCCATGGCCGTAGAAATGATGCAGGAACATAAAAACAAAAACATCATTATGTATTGCACCGGCGGCATCCGTTGCGAAAAAGCATCGGCTTATATGCTGCACAAAGGTTTTCAAAACGTGTTTCACCTGGAGGGCGGTATCATCAACTACGTGAACAAGGCAAAAGAGCACAACCTGCCTGTAAAGTTTCATGGTAAAAACTTTGTGTTCGACCAGCGGCTAGGCGAAAGGGTTACAGAAGAAATCATCGCCCGGTGCCATCAATGCGGTAAACCGGCTGACACGCATGTTAATTGTGTAAATGATGCCTGCCACCTGCTGTTCATACAGTGTGATGAATGTTTAAAAGCGTATGATGGTTGTTGCAGTAAGGCTTGCCAGGAGTTTATTCACCTGCCTGCAGATGTGCAAAAGGAAAAACGTAAAGGCATTGACCTGGGGCGCAACGTGTTCAATAAAGCAAAAGAAAGGGTAGAGCGGCTTAAACAACCATAGTGCTTAACATTGCAATAAAATGTTAAACACCTTTATCACAGCTAAAAGCAACAACTCAAAAATAGTAAAGCGCTATCTTTGCCGCTTTTATAAAGCGAATTAATGGAACTGGTTGATTTTATTCTTCATATAGACGAGCACCTCAACACCATGATAGTGCAATACCATTACTGGGTGTATGCAATACTTTTCCTCATCATTTTTGTAGAAACAGGTTTGGTCATCATGCCTTTTTTACCTGGCGATTCGCTGCTGTTTGCTGTGGGCATGTTTGCCGCGCAGGGCTCGCTTAATCTGCTTACAGCGATCATCCTAATGTTGGCCGCCGCTGTATTGGGCGATGCCTGTAATTATTTTATTGGCCGCTTTGCCGGAGACAGGATGGTGAGATTGCGTCTTTTTGGCAAACAACTGGTAAAGCCGCAATACATACAAAAAACACATGATTTTTATGAAAAGCATGGCCCGCAAACCATTATCATAGCCCGCTTTGTGCCTATTGTTAGAACTTTTGCCCCGTTTGTGGCCGGCGTTGGACATATGTTGTACCGCACTTTTGCCATTTACAATGTGGTGGGCGGCATTATTTGGGTGGGTAGCCTTACGCTGGCCGGATATTTTTTAGGAAACATCCCTGTTGTAAAAGATAATTTTGAAAAAGTGGTGATTGGCATTATCCTCATATCGGTTTTACCTATCATAATTGGTTTTATTAAAAACAGAAAAGCGCCGGCTGCTTAATTCATCTGATTTCTCTCTTCAATCAAATCGGATCAGGACTTCCACAGGAACTTTTAAAAGATGGGGTTAATGATTTTCTTTTCCACATTCCGGCAGGCTTATCCCGCTTATTTGTGTATAAAACTATTAGAACACAAGCCCTGCATCCGTTATTTTCGCAGGCACATCAAAAGTGAATTATTGTGAGGTTAAAGACACTGGAAATTAAAGGATTTAAAAGTTTTGCTGATAAGACCGTGCTCAATTTCGACGATAACATCACGGGTATTGTAGGGCCTAATGGCTGCGGCAAATCGAATATAGTTGACAGCATACGCTGGGTAATTGGTGAACAAAAAATAAGCCAGTTGCGCAGCGAAAACCTGGATGCACTGGTGTTCAACGGCTCTAAAAGTCGCTCTGCAAGCGGGCTGGCAGAAGTAAGCCTAACCTTCGAAAATACACGAAACCT
>JAFAFV010000159.1 GCA_023423285.1 Bacteroidota bacterium | reverse complement strand
GGCGGATTTTCAATTTTTAGCGGAGTATAAAATAAAGTCAAAGAAAATAACGTAAATAAATGCTTATGCGATTTTTATTAAAAAAGACAGCCATCTGTAGCTTGCTCTTTTGCTTATTATTGATGGTAAGCGAGTCCTTCGCTCAAACACAAACCATTGCCGGTACCATCACAAACGTAAGAGAAGAACCGCTCGAAGGCGCATCGGTTATCGTAAAAGGTTCGGCAAGAAGTACTATCTCAAACGCGCTTGGTGAGTTCTCGATACCTGTAAATGATAATGATACACTTGTTTTCTCTTACGCCGGCCTCGAAACACAGGAGGTGGCCGTGGGCGGCAGGCAGGTTCTTAACATCGTAATGCGTGCAGCCGCAGGCACCGAGCAAATGGAGGATGTGGTTGTGGTAGCTTTTGGTACCCAGAAAAGAACAGAAATTGTAGGCTCTGTAACCTCGGTGAGGCCGGAAGAGTTGAAAGTTCCTTCCAGCAACCTTACCACGGCACTTGCCGGCCGCGTGCCTGGTATGATCGCCGTGCAAAGAACAGGTGAACCTGGCGCAGATAATGCCGAGTTTTACATCCGGGGTATTACTACTTTTGGTTATGGCCGCGGGCCGCTAATTTTAATTGATGGTATTGAATCTACCACGAATGACCTTGCCAGGATTAATGTAGACGATATTGCCAGTTTTAATATTTATAAAGATGCTACTGCTACCGCGCTTTATGGCAGCCGTGCAGCAAATGGGGTGATCTCCGTTTCTACAAAAGAAGGTAAAAAAGGAAGAGCAAGGGTATCACTGCGGGCGGAAACCAACCTTTCCATGAACACGCGGGATGTGGAACTTGCTGATCCCATCACCTATATGAAACTCAACAATGAAGCCATCCTTACCCGCAACCCGCTGGCGCCGGTTTTATATACTGATGAAAAAATAGACAACACGGTAATCGGTTCGGGATCAAATATTTTTCCTACAACCGACTGGAGAAAAGAAATGTTTAAAAATAACACACTCAACCAGCGTGCGAATATGAGCGTGAGCGGCGGTGGCGATGTGGCAAAATATTACGTGGGCGGTACCTACACGCAGGACAATGGTCTTTTAAAAGTAGACCAGCGCAATAATTTTAATAACAATATTAATTTCAGAACCTATTCGCTGCGCTCCAACGTAAACATGTTCCTTTCTTCTACTACAGAAATGATCGTACGCCTCTCGGGTGTTTTTGAAGATTACAACGGGCCCATTTATTCAGGCGGCGGTATGTACACACGCGTGATGCGCGCCAACCCGGTATTATTTCCGGCTTACTATCCCACTGACTCGGCACATCGGTTTGTTCAGCACATTATGTTTGGTAATTACGGAGATGGTAATTACCTGAACCCTTATGCTGATATGGTAAAAGGCTACCAGGACCGCGGACGCTCTAAAGTGGGCGCACAACTTGAATTGAAGCAGGATTTGAAAGGCATTACACCCGGCCTGAAAGCGCGCGGGCGCCTGAGCACCGACCGCCACGCATACTTTACCATTACCAGGCAATACCTGCCGTTTTACTATGGCCTTTCCAGCTACAGCTTGCGTGATAATAAGTATAATGTTTACCTGATTAACGAAGATGATGGCCGCGAAACATTAGATTATGACGAAGGCACTAAAGAGATCAACTCAACTATTTGGGGTGAGGCCGCCATTGACTACTACCGCAGTTTTGGCAACAACACTATTAGCGGTATGGTGATCAGCTACCTGCAGGAAAGGCTGAATCCCAATGCGGGTTCTATTCAGCAATCACTGCCTTTTAGAAATGTGGGCATATCGGGCAGGGCTACTTATGGTTACGATAACCGTTACCACGTAGAATTTAACTTTGGTTACAATGGGTCAGAGCGCTTTTATAAAAAACAGCGTTGGGGCTTCTTCCCATCGGCGGGTGTAGCCTGGACGGTTTCTAACGAACCATTCTTCGACAAGATGAAAGACAATGTGAACCTGTTGAAATTCCGTGCCACTTACGGCCTTGCCGGTAAAGACGATATTGGCGATGCGGCAGACAGGTTCTTCTATCTTTCCGAAGTGAACTTGAGTAATTCAGGCTATGGTTCTGTTTTTGGCCGCGATAACGGCTATTCAAGGCCGGGTATTTCTATTTCCCGCTATTCTGATCCCAATATTACCTGGGAAACTTCGCGCGATGCCAACTTTGCCGTTGAATTGGGTTTGTTCAGAAAATTCAACCTGATTGCAGAATACTACGTGCGCAACAGGTATAACATCTTACAAACAAGGGCTTCCACGCCGGCTTCAATGGGATTGTGGGCACAGCCGCAAACCAATATTGGTGAGGCTACCGGCCGCGGGGTAGATTTAGATTTAAACTTTAATCACACATTTGCCAACTCCATGTTTATTCAGGCCATGGCTAACTTTACTTATGCTACAGCCAAATTTAAAGTGTACGAAGAGTACGAATATCCTGGTGCCTGGTGGCGCTCAAGGGTAGGTTATCCTATCACGCAGCAGTGGGGCTATATAGCACAAAGCCTTTTTGCTGATGAAGCTGAAGTGGCCAACTCACCCGTTCAAAACTTCGGACAGTATATGGCGGGAGATATCAAGTTTAAAGATGTGAACGCAGATGGCCGCATTACCGAACTGGATATGGTGCCATTAGGTTATCCTACCACGCCCGAGATCATTTACGGATTTGGACTTTCGGCCGGTAACAGGTCGTTTGATTTTTCAGTCTTCTTTCAGGGCGCCGGCAGAACCTCTTTCTGGATTGATCCTGAAGCCACAGCTCCTTTTAATGCCTATCATTACAGCGCGGATGAAAGAAATTCCGGCATCAGGTACGTGAACCAGTTATTGAAGGCTTATTCAGAAAGTTATTGGTCTGAAGACAACCGGGATCTGTACGCGCTTTGGCCAAGGTTGAGCACATTCCCTATCAGTAATAATACCCAACGCAGCACCTGGTTTATGCGCAACGGTGAGTTTTTAAGATTGAAGCACGTGGAGCTGGGTTACAAACTTCCTGAAAGATTTCTTACACGCGTAGGCATGTCAGGCGCCAGAATTTATGTAAGCGGTGTAAACCTGTTTACCTGGAGCAAATTTAAAATATGGGATATTGAAATGGGAGGAAACGGTTTAAGGTATCCTAACCAGAAAGTTTACAACCTGGGTGTACTGTTAGATTTTTAGAAAAACTGTTTTAAAATAATAAATATGCGAAATAAATTACTCTTTATAATCATCGCTATTGCAGGCTTCACATCTTGTAAAAAGTACCTTGATGTGGTGCCTGATAATATTGCTACCATTGATCACGCTTTTAACATGCGCCAGCAGGCCGAAAAATTTCTGTTTACCTGCTATAACTACATTCCACGCCACTCGGCAAACGGTGAAAACCCGGCACTTACAGGTGGTGATGAGCTTTGGTTTCATGATTATTTTATACCTGCGCCCTGGAACATAGCAAGGGGTTTTCAAAACGTGGTGGACCCTTACAGCAACTTTTGGCAGGGAAGCAGGGGAGGCAGAGACCTGTATCAGGGCATCAGCGATTGCAACATCTTTTTAGAAAATATTGGCAGAACGCCGGACCTTGAAGAAGGTGAAAGAAGAAGGTGGATTGCCGAAGTGAAATTTATAAAAGCCTACTTACATTTCTACCTCACGCGCATGTACGGCCCCATTCCCATTAAAAAAGTGAATTTGCCCATCAATTCAAGCCCTGAAGACGTAAAAGTGTACAGAGATCCTGTTGACTCATGTTTTAATTACGCTGTTCAGTTGATTGATGAAGCATTTGCTGATCTGCCACTTACCATTGTAAACGAGGCATCAGAGCTTGGCCGCATTACGCAAACCATTGCCCTGAGCATTAAAGCAGAAATTT
>JAFAFV010000122.1 GCA_023423285.1 Bacteroidota bacterium | reverse complement strand
CCGATGTGCTTGACTCAGATAAGCTTACCGTGGTTGACTTTTGGGCGGAGTGGTGTGGCCCCGGTCGTGCAATAGGCCCTGTAATTGAAGAGTTGAGCAAAGAGTACGATGGAAAAGTGAATATAGGTAAAGTTAATGTGGATGTAAACCCTCAGGTGTCCACAAATTATGGTATCACATCCATCCCTGCTATTTTATTTATTAAGAACGGCCAGGTGGTTGATAAAATTGTTGGCGCGCAGCCTAAGAGCAACTTCGTTAAAAAGATCGAAATGCATTTATCATAAATCCAGTCGGTAAATAATTTTAGGATCCCCACCCTTCACGGTGGGGATCGCTTTTATTAGGGATTTACTATTTTTTCGATCATCATAAAACGGCCATCGTTGGTAACCCCTTCAGCCACAATTTTAAATCTTTTTGTTCTGTCGTTATTGTAAAATAACACAGGTATTTTAGGGTTTACATGCGCCAGGTTAATAGCAGGCAGCCATAAAAGAGTAAGCCTGTTATCAGCTTTGGAATCATCCGGGCGGGTTACACTATAATCGGGGCTGTAAAATTCTTTTAGGATCTCATATCCTTTATAAGCAACAATATCTGTGGCTGATTCGGTGGCTGCGGCCAGCTCTGCGCCCTTTTTCATATAAATGGCCAAAGCGGCGCTTGAGCCGGGAGCTCCAACAAAATTATTGATGAGTTTTACATATGCAATCTGGCTTACGGGCACTGATTCAATAAATGAGGCATCTGTTTGCATTTCATCAAGATACAGCGCTACAGTATTGTTGCCAAGGCCGCCATCGCGGTAAGAGATCTGGTAATTTCCTTCATCATTTCTTCGCACATTAATGCCCGCAATGCGCCCCTGTATGTATTCAAAAATATTTTGGCCGGTGTTTTCATCAGTTAAGTCTAATATGCGCGTATTGATACCGCCGGCGAAAAGCCCGCTTGCGTATCTTTCTTCCAATTGTTCTTGTTTTGTTTTTACCCGGGTTCTTACGGTTACATTTTCAAGCAAAAGGCCCTGTTCGCGCAGGTATTGGTTGTAATGATCCGTCATTTTTGTAACGGCTTCTACACTGAAAGTATCTTTGAAAGGTATGTCAACTGATGGCGGATTGAAGTTGCGGTACAGCGAATCTCCGTCAAGCGTTACTTTTATGTATTTGCTTTTGTTACCTTTAATATCAGAAAATAAAATGTTCATAGGGCCAAAAAATACCATGGAATCAATTTCAAAATTTCCTGAAGAATCTGTTTTGATGAGCTTGGGTATTCCAAATTTTCTTAAAGAGGTATCACGCGGTGTCATAAAATAGATGAGCTCACTGTTGGCAAATGGTTTTTTTCTTCCTTCCAGGTTCACTCTTCCTCTTAAGGTTATAAATTCATTGTCTTTGTAAACAGGTGGGGGTAGTGTGTTATTAACAGCGTCTTCCCATCTGAACCTCGTCCACCCATTGGTCATCATTACAAGCTCAAGCCCAGTAGGGTTGGCCACACCGTTTGCCGAAAAGTAAGCCGCGGGATTATTAATATATCCCTTCAGATCGCTGGATAATAAAAAGTAAGAAAAAATATTTTGTTCCCTGCCTACTGTTGTTTCATAATCAGCATCAGTAACCGATACAGAAAAATTGCCTATAATCGTATCTGGCAAATCAATGGTATAAAGATTGCGTTTGCGCTCGCCAGTATCAACAGAATCTGCAGTAAATGTTGCAGGCAAAATATATTCTTTATTGTCTATAAAGGTCAGGCGCTCTGCAAGTGGCATGTGATCTTTATTAAAAATGGTTATGTGTAAAATGCCCGAAAGCAGGTTGCCGGTTTGGATAGTTCCGCCATAAATATTTCTATTGCCTGCAAAGGGTTGGCTAAACACCACGGTGTTTTGCATTTGCCCGATCATGTAAGCAGCTTTAAAGGTATCATCCCCCGGTAGTTGCTCTACCTTATACACTTTACCTTTGGGAGAATTGCGCACATTGAACGTTACACCGCGAGTAGTAGCGGCTGGCAATTCATATTTTTTTAATGCCGGATCGTTCGATACGATTGCATGGTAAACTTCCTGTATTTGTGGCACAATGGAAAACACACCCATCCCTTCGTGGCTGCTTAAAACGGTAGAGATGAGTTCATTTTTTTGATTTCTAATCTCGAGCGTGACATTGACCGGTAAGCCGTTTTCATCCACGGCCTTAAAAGCCACGTTGTTCATAAGCGTTGCAATCAGGTTGCCGCCTTCGGGAAAAAAGGTGATATTGACAGCACGGTCTGCAGCTTTGGTAGCTTTGGGCTGCTTGCCAATAATGATAATTTTTTTATTAAAGTAAAAACCTTCCTGGTTCAACATAAGTGGTGAATAAGCCCGCAATTGGTACGTTCCTGAAGCAAGTTCGTCGGGTAGTTCTATTTGGCCAAAGCTCTCGCTCATAAAAGCAGGAAACACATTCCGGATAACCAACCGTTTGTCTTGATTCAGCAACTCTACTGTGAGCGAGGTGCTTTTAGATGAGGGAATATATTCAGACAGAAAATAGCCTTTGAGCCAAATGGTTTGACCGGCCGTGTATGACTCACGGTCTAAGTGCAGGTAAACTTTTTCAATTGGATTTATTTGAGTCCATTTTAATAAATTATTTTCAGTGTTTTGAGAAGATGAAATATGGCAAAGGAGCAGGGTAATTGGCAGCAATAATAGATTTCTGTATAACATCAGATTAGTTTTTGCCTCGTGAAAATACAATTAAAAAAACAAAATTATAATAAGTAATATAATTGGTTTAACAATTTTTTGCAGTGCAAATCCTTTACGGACTAGTTATATAAAAAGTTTTACTAAAGTTTGGCATAATTCTTTCGGCCCCAAATAGAACATATTTTATAAAAACAAACGCTTAATTAAAAAAACATGAAAAAGCATATTTTTCTGGCTATCGCAGCAATTTTATTTTCCACCGCCTTATTTGCACAAGTAGCAACTACACCTGAGGTGCCCCGCAACTACAAACCAAAACCAAAAGAGCTTTTGCCAATGCCCGGAGAACTCACAACCGAAATGATCTTTCCTGTGTTGGGCAAATACATGGTATTAAATAACAATGGAGATAGTTCTGAGGTTTTTATTTCCCTGGATTCTAAAAGCAAAGGAGTGGTATGGGTAAGCGGCTTGTCCGAAGGTAAATTTAAAGCAGAGTTGAAAGCATCGCCAGCTACTTATAAGATTCCCGCACAAAAAACTTATTTTAATGATGCTCCCCCAGCAGAAACAATGAGTGATGATGCAGCATCAAGCGCTGCGGTTGACGATGCTGCCGCTAAAGCTGCAGCTAAAAGATTTTCAGGCAAATCAGTTAATGAGGGAACTATGATATATGATAAAGATGCCAATACCATTTACATCAATTTCGGTTCAAAATTTAATGAAACAGATCCGCATGCCGTTTTCCAGGATGCTTCAATTTCCTCAACTGATGAAGACTCATCTGTAAAAAATAACAAATCCAAAAAGAACACTTCCAGGGGAAAAAATTATACGGGTGCTAAAGTAATTGAAGCTAATGCAGCCATAGTGCCATAGTTTCAATTTTAATAGTCAACTAAACCTGAGGGAGCTTCGGCTCCCTTTTGGTTTGCATTTACTTCTCAGTGTCAATATCCTAGGCTGCTTCATTTGGCATGTATTTTGAAAATACATCTTCGAGTAAGAAAATAATTAGCATGAAATACCAGCCCTGGATGATTTTTGGCGTATTCCATGTTACCATTAAAAACAGTCGCAGAGCGGCGCACAAAACATAAACAAATGAAAAAATTTCAAACAGTAACATTTGGGATAGCCCTATCAGGAATTGTATTAGCAGGATGTGATTCAATGAACAGGAGTCAAAAAGGTGCTGTGATAGGAGCGGGCGGTGGTGCCGCAGTGGGTGCAGTAGTAGGCAAAGCCACCGGCAATACGGCTATGGGTGCTGTAATTGGCGGTACGGTTGGTGGAATTGCTGGCGCCATCATTGGTAAAAAAATGGATCAGCAGGCGCAGGAAATTGAAAAAGAAGTGGCCGGCGCTAAAGTTGAACGAGTGGGCGAGGGAATTGTGGTAGAATTTAGCAGTGCCGTTTTATTTGGGTTTGACCAGGCAACTATTACTCCACAGGCGCAGCAAACCTTAAACGATTTGATTAAAGTTTTAAACAAATATCCGGATACAGATCTGACTATTGATGGGCATACCGATAACACAGGTAGAGTAGATTATAATCAAAAATTATCAGAAAGGCGTGCCGGAAATGTAGCTGGCTATCTCACTTCTAACGGTATCGCAATTGAACGCATCAGTACACGCGGCTTTGGTTTAACACAGCCTAAGTATGATAACAACACGGCTGAAGGCCGTGCACTAAATCGCCGCGTTGAGTTTGCTATTACCGCAAATGAAAAGATGAAAGCCGATGCTCAAAAAGAAGCTAATATGTAAACCTTAATAACATTCATAAACGAAAGGCCGGCAATTGCCGGCTCTTTTTTTAATCATTTTAAACTACCTTTAATCAAAATTATTTATGACACAAGATCAGCAGCCTAACCAGCTTAATATTGAAATATCTGAAGAGATTGCAGAAGGCACTTATGCCAACCTTGCAATCATCACTCATTCTCATGCCGAATTTGTAATAGATTTTGTAAATGTTATGCCCGGAACCCCTAAAAGCAAAGTAAAGTCACGGGTGATTTTTACACCGCAGCATGCAAAACGCTTTATGAAAGCTTTAGTTGAAAATGTGGAAAAATTTGAAGCCATGCACGGGAGCATTAAAGACCTGGATGAAATGCAAATACCAGTTAATTTTGGAGGGCCTACGGCTCAGGCCTGATTTTTTTTTCTGAGCAATGCAAAAGCTACGCCATTTCCTTTTAAGGAGCAGATATAGCTTTTAATCTGTTTATATCATTACCGGCCTCTTCTTTTGGGTTTCATTTCTGACGCAGGATTGTAAGGCGGCAGTATGGGGTCGGGTTGTTGTTTAATGGCAATGGTAACGTTTTTTGTTTTCTTCAGGTCATCTTTCAGGGTGACTTTTACATTCACTTGTTTAACCGAAGGATTTTCGGGCAATACCAGGTCATTACCTACAAATTTTCCATAATCAGTTTCAAATTTTAATTCTTTGTCAGTAAGGGGCTTCCAGGTGCCATCGCTCATTTTACCATCTATATTTATATAATTATGAACACCTTTTTTAAGGCTGTCAGTATATAAGTTAATGTAAATATTTTCTATTTTTTGCGCGTTCACTGTTACAAAACCTGTTAATAAAAAGCTGAGTATAAAAAATTTCTTCATTTAATGTTTTTGTTATTTAAATGACGTTTTTATAACCAGAAAGGTTTGTTCAAGCTAAAAAAAGAAAATGAACTAAGCATGTTGCAATTGCCTTTTGTACAGTTGTATTGTATTTTCAAAGCCCATGTAAAGCGCATCGCAAATAAGCGCGTGCCCAATGCTCACCTCCTGCAGCCACGGAATTTGCCTGTTAAAAAATTGAAGATTTGTCAGATCCAGATCATGACCTGCATTCAATTCCAGGCCCAGTTCCCTGGCTTTTTGTGCAGCATGAACATAAGGCGCAATAGCGGCATCTTTATTTTTATGGTAAAGCCTTGCATAGCCTTCTGTGTACAGTTCAATTCGGTCTGTACCGGTGTGCGCAGCGCCTTCCACCATTCTTACATCGGGGTCTACAAAAATTGACACCCTGATGCCTGCATCTTTAAAAACTTTTATAATGTCAATAAGATAATCTTTGTGCTCAATCGTATCCCAGCCGTGATCTGAGGTTAACTGGCCCAGCGCATCCGGAACAAGGGTTACCTGGTTAGGTTTTACTTCCAACACCAGGTCTACAAATTTTTGTTCTCTGCAATTACCTTCAATATTAAATTCTGTTGTGATGATATTTTTCAGATCCCTCACGTCCTGATACCTGATGTGCCGTTCGTCTGGCCGCGGGTGCACGGTAATACCATCGGCACCAAAGTTTTGGGCGTCAACAGCCATCTTTATCAAGTCAGGATTATTGCCGCCACGTGAGTTTCGAAGCGTGGCAATTTTATTAATATTAACGGAAAGCCTGGTCATAATTAATATGATTTAAGATTAGCTTTAATGGCTGAATCTTTTTGTGCAGGAGTAAGATTGTGCTGGTTACCAAATATTGCGTCTTCCCATCCGCCGTAATTTATATTAGGAAACATGATGAACTTTTTGCCAAAAAGCGCAGCGTTGTCATCTACGTTTTTATTGCGTTCGGCAACAGATTTTTTATCCCACAATACACTGAAATCTGACAGGTTATCTCCCAGCATTAATACGATGTCATATTTTTCAGACACGGTCTGCCGGCGCTCTTCTTTTGAGCTGACGGATTGCCTTAAAATGAGGTGTTTGCTCTGAGAAAAGGGGTAGTTGTATTTTTTCAAATTTTCAAGCGTAGCGGCACGTTCTTTTTCCTCCCGGTTGGTAATATAAAAAACCGTTACACCTTTTGAAGCAGCGTAATTAAAAAACTCCTGGCTACCGGCAATCGGAATAGCATTTGCTTTTGAAGTCCATGTGTACCATGTTCCGGCTTCATAATCTTTTCCCTGCAAAGCATTGTGAACGGCGTAAGGACTATTGTCTAAAACAGTTTCATCAATATCAGTAATAATAGCCAACGGCTTTTTACTTTTTATAGCTACCGCCTCATCAAGCCTATGTTTTGCAATATTATAGGCTTGGTAACAAAGTGCTTTATATTCTGCTGCCTGCTGCTGGTACAATGATGACCATATTTTGCCGTTTAAAACAATTTCGCTTACGGCATCATTATTTACACTTTTTTTAGCTGAAGCACAAGCTGTGAAGGTGAAGGCAATCAGTGCCCAGAAATACATTCGCATACCCTATGTTTTACAGTCAAATAATTTGACAGCAAGGTACATTAAATATTTTCATTCAAACCTTGTTCCAACTCTGTAGCCAGCAGTGCCGTGTATCCCGTTATCCAGTCTGGCATGTTCTGAGTGGTATGCAATTCCCATTCACCACTGTCTTTGCTCAACCTGAAAAAAAGCCGGTTATTTCTGTCATCGGCCGTATCAACATCAAATACGTGGCCCCCAGCAGTATTGTTTTTTCTAAAATTAAATTCTCGAAGTCTTCCCTCAATCTTTACCAAACGGGAAAAATGGATCATTTTATTAAACGAAATCATAATTAGTGATTAAGATAAGTATAATGCAATAATTAAGCTAACTATTAAAAATGGCTTAAAAATTCCATAAAAAAATATAATAGGGGCGATAGCGCCATTAAGCCGTCTAAGATAAAGTAAAACAAATAATCATTGAGGCTGTTCATGGCAGTGGTGTATAAAAAATAAGTTAAAAATGCCGGTGCAATCAGTATCCATATTAGCCATATACTTTGTAACGTGTTGAGCAGTAACAGACCACAAATAATACTAAGTAAAACTGAAACCGTAAATACAATCTTTATTTGAGGAGTTTTTAACAGCGTTACGATGCTTTTTATGCCTGCAGTTTTATCCAGCTCCCTATCCCTCAGGTCAAACAGGATGCAGATGGCAAATATTAGCGCAAACCGGTTCAGTAAAAAAAACCAGTGATAGGGTTTCCACTCCATTTGTTCTACAAGCAATGGCATGGCTGCGGTAATATAAGCCCACATAGCAGCTAATAAAAAAGTTTTGCCCCAAATATGCGGCTTCAATTTTTGAAACAGCGGCAAAGGAATTTTAGGCGCGGAATACATTAGTGTTAAAAATATGGCGGGTAATATCCATACAAAATTTTCAATTTCTAACATTAAAAAAATGATAGAACCCGTTGCACTGAGGATCAGAAACACAAGATGAACACGTTTGTTAGCCGATAACCAGGTTGTTCTGCGATCCCGAACTTCAGTTGCGGCATCTGTTAAATACCAGTGCACACTGTAGCTGGCCAGCGTAGAGAAAAATACAAAACCGACAAATGCAAAAGAAAGCGGTGCGCCAAAAAGTTCTTTGGTAAACCGTATCATTAAAACAGCGCAGCATGCAATAAATAGATTGCTGAAGATCACAAAGTCAAAAACCTTTTTATGAATGGGGGTTTGCTTCATTACGGCTAATTAGCTCAAAAATAACGATTGCAATTATTTATTTAGATTTGCCGCGCATGAACGCAGCTGATGAACTGATACAAAACATCTTTACTTCCACCTTCGATTTTGAGGCAACTGCCTTAAATCAGTTTCATTTTCAATATGAGCACAATGATGTGTACCGTAGTTATGTGAACGCGATAGGCGTAAGACCCGCCCGGGTAAATAGTATAAGCAGGATTCCTTTTTTACCCATCTGTTTTTATAAAACGCATCAAATTGTATCTACAAAATTTAATGCCTCTGTTGTATTTGAAAGCAGCGGCACCACCGAAACTATCAACAGTCGGCATTTTGTAAAAGATAGGTTGATTTATGAAAAAAGTTTTTTAAGCGCTTTCAATCTGTTCTATGGAGATGCCAGGGATTGGTGCATCATTGGCCTCCTTCCTTCTTACCTGGAACGGCAACATTCTTCGCTGGTTTATATGGTAAATAATCTAATTGAAAAAAGCGGCCACCCCAAGAGCGGCTTTTACCTGAACGAGTTTGTTAGCCTGGCGAACGTGTTGCAACAACTGGAAAAACAGCAACAAAAAACCCTTGTTATCGGTGTTACTTTCGCGCTGCTCGATTTTGCAGAAGCCTATCCTATGCCGTTGCGCCACACCATAATAATGGAAACAGGCGGCATGAAGGGGCGTAAAAAAGAAATGGTAAAAGCAGAAGTGCATGATGTGCTAAAGAACGCTTTTCAATTAAACTCTGTTCATTCAGAATATGGCATGACGGAATTGCTATCTCAGGCTTATTCCAAAGGATATGGTATCTTTCAGGCTCCACCCTGGATGCGTATTATGCTGCGCGAAGAAGAAGACCCACTCACGCTTAAATCTATAAAACCGGCAACAAAAGAAAGAGGCTTCATCAATGTGATAGACCTGGCTAATGTTTATTCCTGCAGTTTTATTGCTACGGATGATGTAGGTGTATTACACGCCAACGGCCATTTTGAAGTAACCGGCCGCAGAGATCACAGCGATTGGAGAGGTTGCAGTTTACTGGCTGTTTAAAAAGTTGCTGCAGATTTGATGGGATTGCGTACTTCGAAAACTTTAGATGCTTTGTTTGCAAGAAAAAAAATGACAACAGCCATTACGAAAAGCAGTGCTGCGATAAGCGTTTGTATGTTGTAAAATCTTTTTATTTCAAAAAAAGATGAGCTTATAGAAACATCATTTTGTGTGTTTATTCATATCGGCGATCATGTCCAACAACTCATCACGGCCCAGCCTTGTTTCTGCCGAGGTGATAACATGAAGCGGTAGTTGCTCCCAGGTAGCTTTCAAGGCATTCAAAAAAGCTTCGGCATTGCGTTTTGTAGCGCCGGGTTTATTTTTATCCTCTTTGGTAAACACAATGATGAAGGGAACGCCCCATTGGCCAAGCTGGTTGATGAATTCAATATCAATTTTTTGCGGTTCGTGGCGGCTATCAATCAATATAAATAAGTTGACCAGGTTCTCCCGGTTCAAAATGTATTTCTCAATCATGGCCGACCAGCTTTTCCTTTGCTTTTGCGAAACCTTTGCATAGCCATAACCCGGCAAATCTACAAGGTACCATTTACTTTTTTCTTTAACCCCTTTTTCTGCCGAGGTAATATCAAAATGATTGATCAACTGCGTTTTGCCTGGCGCTGACGATGTTTTTGCCAATCCTTTTTTATTGCAAAGCATGTTAATGAGTGATGATTTGCCCACATTGCTCCGGCCAATAAAAGCATACTCAGGTTTATTGGCCTCAGGGCATTGTTTATAATCGGGGCTGCTTTTTACATATTCTGCCGAAATAATTTCCATACTTACAAAGATGCGTAAAATATAATACCGGCATGCATCAGGCTTTTCGGGTTTGCATTTTGCATTTTGCTATTTTTGCGGGCTATGGCGCAATTACCGCACAATGATGTGATTCCGTACCAAGCTTCGGAAAAAACAAAAAAAGAACAGGTGACTGAAATGTTTGACCGCGTGGCGGTAAAATATGATTTCATGAACCGCTTCCTGTCCGCCAGGCTTGACCTGTCCTGGAGAAAAAAAGCAATCCTTTCGCTTAAGAAATACAATCCTCAGCAGATTATTGATATTGCTACCGGCACTGCTGATCTTGCATTGATGACTTACAAAATGTTGCAGCCACAACAGATCACCGGTGTGGATATTTCTGCCGAAATGTTGAAGGTAGGGCAGACGAAGGTAGACAAGGCTAACCTCAATGGAAAGATCGTTTTACAAAAAGAAGATTCGGAAGATCTTTCTTTTGCCGATCATTCTTTTGACGCGGCCACCGCTGCTTTTGGTGTAAGAAATTTTGAAGATCTTGAGAAAGGCCTTTCAGAAATGTATCGTGTGCTGAAACCTGGTGGCCAGTTGATGATCCTTGAATTTTCAAAACCGAAGTCAACACTATTTTCGGGCCTGTATAAATTTTACATGCAAATAGTAGCGCCACAGTTTGCGCAGCTTTTTTCAACTGATAAGCAGGCTTATCAATACCTCAACAAATCGTCAATAGCTTTTCCCGAGCGGGAAGCATTTTTAGATATTCTCAAAGATGTCGGTTTTAAAAACACAAACTACAGGGCGCTTTCTCTCGGTATTTGCTGTATTTACCGGGGGGAGAAGCCAATTTGAAATTTCGAGAATTAGAAAATGCGAAAATGTGCAAATGTTGCCGGTTTGCAGTTCCGGTATAAATAGTTCCGGGTTTAAAGTTTTATGGTTTAAGAGTTGACACGTTGACGAGTTCATTTTTATAAATCTGGAATCTGCAATTCTTAATTCCTGATTTTCCCGCTTCGGTAATTAAAAATTTAAAATTAATAATTCACCATTAAGTGGTAACCTTAAAAGTCATATCGCTCGTTCCTTCAATAACTGAAACGCTTTATAGTTTGGGTTTGAATGAAGAAGTGGTGGGCATTACAAAGTTTTGTGTTCACCCTAAACCTTGGTTGCAAACCAAAACAATAATTGGTGGCACAAAAAACGTGAATATAGAAAAAGTGAAAGCCCTGACACCCACGCTCCTTATTGCCAATAAAGAAGAGAATGTAAAAGAGCAGGTGGAAGAACTTGCCAAAGTTGCCAAATTGCTGCTGACTGATGTAAACAATTATGATGAAGCCCTGCAAATGATTTCGGCTGTTGCATCTGCAGTTAATAAAACGCCACAGGCATCAAAGCTGATCAGCCAAATTCAATGGGCATTTGCATCTATTAATATTACCCAAGTAAAGACTGCTGCATACCTCATTTGGAAAGATCCCTACATGACTGTTGGCAGCGATACCTTTATTAGTGATATGATGCGGCGGGCAGGGTATGAGAATGTTTTTGATAAACTACTTCGTTATCCGCAAATTACTATTGCTGACATCAAAGAGCGAAATCCCCAATACGTATTATTATCCAGCGAACCCTATCCTTTTCAACAAAAACATGTGGTAGAATTACAAGAGCTGCTTCCATACTCAAAATTTATACTGGCAGATGGCGAAATGTTTAGCTGGTATGGAAGCAGGATGTTGCTAAGTGCTGATTACTTCAGCTCTCTTCCCTAATCTCCGTTAAGCATTTGCTGCAAAGGCAATCCTCGTATGCTGCGGCAATTAACTGCTGCATTTTTTCAGTGAATATAATGCCATAACACTGGCATTTTAAAACGTCGCCGCTTTTACACGCAAAAGTCTGCCCGCAGCGCGGACAAACTTTTGTTTCGTGTTTATGATATTCTTCCATGCTAAAAATGAAACCTGAAACCACCCGTAAAGGTTCGGCCCAGGGTTGCATAACCCACACTTTCCTGAAAGTTTTGATTGAGGAGGTTATTGGCCTGCACAAAAAAGGTAAGCCTGTTTTGTAAAACGCTGTATTGCGCGTAAGCATCCCAAATTGTATAAGGCTTTAATGCTTCTACGCTGGTAGCATAGCCATTTCTGGGGTCGGCAAAAAGTTCGTAACGTTTGCCATAAAAGCTCACATTGGTTCCTGCAAAAAGCCGAGGTGTAACCTGGTAGTTTAAAGCCGCGCCACCGCTGTGTTTGGGTCTTCTGAACAGATTGTTATAAGTTGAATCTGTGCCGTTGTTATTTACGGTCACTTTGCCTTCAACAAAGTTGTAAAACAGCTTCACAGAAAGATCATCGGTAAATTTCATACCCGTTTCCACTTCAAAGCCCTGATCTTTTTGCCTGTTGTAATTCACATGTACAAAGCTGCTGTTGTAAGTGATCACGTCTTTAATACTCCTGTTAAAATAATAGGCCCTTGTCGTAAACCGCTCCTGCAAAGCGTTAAGTTCAAATCCGCCCTGCAAAGTGTTAGCCGTTTCTGGTTTCAAATCAGGGTTGGCGCCAAATTGTCCAAACAATTCAGTTAGCGCGGGCGCCCTAAATGCTGTGCCATAGTTCACAAATAGTTTTACCTGTTCATTAATCAGGTATGACGGATTGATGCTGTAGGTAAAATTGCTGCCGTATTTTGAGTGCTGGTTGTGTCTTGCGCCAACTTCTAAATAAAATCCTTTCAAATTTTTTAGAAACAGCGAAACATAAGGGCTTGTGATTTGTAAGCTGGTATCGGGCACGGTAGGTGTTGGCAGCTTCATCGAAATTTGATCATATCTTAAGCCAGCAAGCGCCATAAAATAATTGCTAAAGTGATAAGTGCCGAAAATTTCGGCTGTTTTTTTATAACCATGATAAGCAAATGAGCCATAAGAAAAATCATAGTTCCGCTTAACATCATCTACCGCCAAAAGTGCGGTAGCGCTGCCTTTTGTATAGTCGTAAACAAACTGGCTGCCTGTTCCTAAGATGGAAGAAGTATACGGATTGTTAGCAGGCATAAAGGCATCATCAGGAATGGAACCTTTGTAATAAGCATATCTTAAAAAAGGCTTCACGTAAAAATTTTTGGCAACGATGCTGGTGATGTTCAGGTTCACGGCATTTTGCAGCAGCCCGTTTCTAATACTGGTGTCACGCTCATTCACAGCTTCCGAAATGCCTTTAGTTTCATTGTGTACAAACCCGATATTGTAAGAAGAATTTTGAAAAGCGCCGCTGACGCCAGCACTTGCCTTTAGTGAGGCATGGCTGCCATACGATAAGCCGCCAAAGATATTGGCCGGTTTGTTATAACCTTTTTTGGTAATGATGTTAATAACACCTGCAACAGCATCAGAGCCATACAATGTGCTTTGCGCGCCTTTTAAAATTTCTATGCGCTCTA
>JAFAFV010000102.1 GCA_023423285.1 Bacteroidota bacterium | reverse complement strand
TTATTATAGACGGTGTGCACCCGCAGGATGTGGGCATACTGCTGGATAATAAAGGCATTGCCATTCGCACAGGACATCACTGCGCACAACCATTGATGGACTTTTATAAAATTCCGGGAACCATGCGCGCTTCATTTGCCG
The DNA here is from genome assembly GCA_023423285.1 of Bacteroidota bacterium. Classification (GTDB taxonomy): domain Bacteria; phylum Bacteroidota; class Bacteroidia; order Chitinophagales; family Chitinophagaceae; genus Niabella. The sequence goes on along the minus strand of JAFAFV010000102.1, from coordinate 23,203 downwards.
CATATAATACAATGGAAGAGGTGAGTAAACTGGTTGAAGAACTGAAGAAAGCAGTCAGGCTATTGAAATAATTCTAAATTAGAAATTGCAGATTTCAGATTGAAATGATTTGTAAACTGAAATTATAAATCAGTGATTTACTAACATGAGCGAAACAAAAAATATTCAGGAGTTAGGAAATGAAATAGTGGAAGATTTTTCTCTGTTTGATGACTGGGACGGCAAGTATGAATACATTATTGACCTGGGAAAAAAATTACCGCCTCTTGATGAACAATATAAAACAGATGACAATAAAGTAAAAGGCTGCCAGTCTACCGTGTGGTTACACGCCGTGCAAAAAGACGACCGAATTTTTTATTACGCTGACAGTGATGCGATCATTGTAAAAGGCCTTATCAGCATGCTCATCAAAGTGCTTTCGGGGCAGCCTGCAGATGCGATCATTAATGCCGACCTGAATTTTATCAACAAAATAGGCATGACGGCGCACCTGGCACAAACCCGCGCCAATGGCCTGCTGGCAATGGTAAAGCAAATGAAACATTATGCACTTGCTTTTAAAACAATGAATCAATAACTCAAAATTGCAGATTATGGACAACGCTGAACTTCGGGAAAAGGTGATTAAAGAAATTCAAACAATATTCGACCCTGAGCTACCCGTAAACATCTGGGAGCTGGGTTTGATTTATAAGGTAGAACTGCTGGCCAATAATGTTGTACAGGTATTGATGACGCTGACAGCGCCCTCCTGCCCTGCCGCACAATCGCTACCAGTTGAAGTAGACCAAAAAGTACGGGCTATTGAAGGTGTGAGCGATGTGGACGTAATTGTAACCTGGAGCCCGCCGTGGGACAAAAGCATGATGAGCGAAGCAGCACAACTGGAGCTTGGATTTATGTAAAACAGTTTTATGGTTGATAGTTCATAAATCATAGATGCTAATTGCACCATGAACCATCAACTTTGACAATGATACATAACTATGATTAATGAATTAAAATGAAAATAACCGCACAGGAAGAATATGGATTGAGGATTCTCATTCGCGTTGCCAGATGCATTGAAAGCGATGGCATCAGCATTCCGCAGCTAAGCGAAGCTGAAGGCCTCAGTATTCATTATGCGGCTAAATTTTGCCGCATCCTGCGCATGACAGACTTTATAAACAGCACGCCCGGAAATAAAGGCGGCTACATTTTATCCAAACCTGCAGATCAAATCATTATCAAAGATGTGCTGGATGCGCTGGGCGGGAAACTATTTGATACCTCTTTTTGCGGTAGCCACGCCGGCAGTATGCGTTTTTGCACTAACTCTGTCGACTGCTCCGCACGTTCTCTCTGGTCTATCATACAGCTTACAATGGATAAACTGCTTATACAAATTACCCTTGCGGATCTGATCAGTTCACCCGAAGGAATCACCAGTGGAAAATTTCAGCAACTACTGGTGCAGAACCCTGTAAAATAGCAGCTAATATTTGTAACACTGCCAGTTGGCATCATTGTATATGCTATATATCATTTGGCTGGCGGTGGTAAATGAATACTTTTGAAAAAAAAATCTAACAATGAGCTTTCCAACAGATCTGCAAATTGCTGAGTCAGCAAATATTCTTCATATCAAAGACATCGCCGCAAAACTTGGCATCCCTTCCGAAGACTTGTATTATTTTGGAAAGCATAAAGCCAAAATTCCGCTATCGTATATCAATGAAGAAAAAATAAAAAGATCAAAACTAATTTTAGTTACTGCCATTAACCCCACACCAGCAGGTGAAGGAAAGACCACGGTTTCAGTAGGGCTTAGCGATGGCCTGAACAAAATTGGGAAAAAATCCATCGTCGTTTTACGGGAACCTTCTCTGGGGCCCGTATTTGGACTAAAAGGTGGTGCTGCCGGAGGCGGTTACGCGCAGGTAATCCCCATGCTGGACATTAACCTGCATTTTACAGGAGATTTTAATGCTATAGAAAAAGCCAACAACCTGCTAAGCGCACTTATTGATAACAACCTGCAAAATGGCAAACATTCGCTGAACATTGACCCCAGAACCATTGCCTGGAAAAGAGTTATTGATATGAACGATCGGGCGCTGCGTAAAGTGGTTGTGGGGCTTGGAGGTACGGCAAACGGCATTACCCGTGAAGAGGGCTTCAACATTACTCCGGCAAGTGAAGTGATGGCAATTTTATGCCTCAGTAAAAACCGGGAAGACCTGAAACGCAGGCTGGGCAACATTTTTATCGGCTTTACATTTGATAAAAAACCTGTTTTTGCGAGAGACTTGAAAGCGGAAGGCGCGATGGCTATATTGCTGCGCGATGCCATACGGCCTAATTTGGTACAAACGCTGGAGGGAAACCCGGCCATCATTCATGGCGGTCCGTTTGCCAATATCGCACAAGGTACCAATACCCTCATCGCAACAAAAATGGGTCTTTCGCTGGGCGATTACGTGGTAACTGAAGCAGGCTTTGGTGCAGACCTGGGCGCTGAAAAGTTTTTCAACATCAAATGCCGCATTGGCTGGCTGAACCCGGAGGCTATGGTAATTGTAGCAACAATTAAAGCGCTGCGCTACCATGGCGGAGCAAAGAAGAATGAATACAATAGCCCCAACCTGGCATACGTGCAAAAAGGCATCAGCAACCTGATGAAACACATCGAAAATGCTGCTTATTTTGGTATTAAGCCAGTTGTGGCCATCAATCATTTTAAAAATGATAGTGCAGAAGAAATCAATTTCGTTATAAAAACCTGTGAAGCCATGGGTGTAAAAGCCATAATTGCTTACGAATTTACCCGCGGCGGAGAAGGAACGATGGAATTAGCGGCTGCTGTGGTAGAAAATATAGAAACCGAACAAAATCAATACAGCCCTCTTTATGACCTTGAAGTTTCTACTGAAGCTAAAATTGAAGCCATTGCAACAAAAATTTATGGCGCTTCAAAAGTCAGCTATAGCCCGGTGGCGCTCAGTCAGCTTAAAACAATCCATTCACTGGGGTTTGACGACATTCCGGTATGTATGGCAAAAACGCCAAAATCACTAAGCGATGATGAACGAAAAATTGGCAGGCCAGAAAACTTTACCATTGCCGTTCGCGAGTTTGAATTTGCCGCGGGAGCCGGTTTTATCATTCCTATTTTAGGCGATATTATGCGAATGCCGGGCCTTCCATCAATACCTGCTGCCGAAGGAATGGATATCGATGCCTTAGGCACGGTAACAGGCCTGAGCTGATTATGGCCATTAAACATCTGAAAACCAATAATTTTTAAAAAAATAAAAAGAAATTTAACAAACCCGGGTTACCATTTTTCAGTTTTCGTATAAATATCAAATTATAATTTTAAAATTTAAAAGACGAACAATGAAAAAATTCTTTGCAATTGCATTAATCGCTGCTACCACTTTAGTGGCTTGTAACTCTGGTGAAACTACTCCTGAAGAAGCAACAGATTCTGCTGCTAACGCTATGGTAGATTCTTTACAGGTTGCAACTGAAGCTACAGTTGATTCTACTCAGGCTGCTGCTGATGCAACAGTTGATTCTGCTAAAGCTGCTGCTGACGCTGTTGTTGATTCAACTAAAGCTGCTCAGTAAGATTAGAAGACTTATAAAATTTAAAGCCACCTGTTTTCAGGTGGCTTTTTTTATATAAAGTTTTAATATTACAACTCTACCACAGCGTTTTGTCCATACATCTGGCTTTTGTATTTTAAAGAAGGCGATGGTATGAACCCGCCCATGCCCAGGCTTTCCCATTTTTCATCAACAGATTTGATAGTTTCATCATCAGCCACAATAATATTGGGCCAGTCGCGCTGAAAGTCATCAAATTCTTTGGTTTTAATGGTTCCATCAAAGCCTGCAATAGCGTAATTTTTTCCGTCTTTGTTCTTTTTTACTAAAAAGCCGTCACGCTTGGGATCCATATTATTACAAAAACGCCACAAGGCCAGTCCCAGGTCATTAGCGTCTACATTATGCTCTACGTAAAGCACCATTTTAACGCTCGCCATCTCTTCCATCTCGCATAATTGCTGGTTCAGTTCCGCAATATGTCCTCTCCTGTTCTTTTTTACAGAAATGATTACTACTGGGATGTTCTCTTTCAGCAGCGATGTGTTGATATGATGGATTTCAGGAAAACGATCCTCAATGCTTTGTGTATCCATTTCTTTTACGCTAATGTTCGCGTTTTGATCATCTTTTTCTTCATCAAATTTTAAAGTGCCGTCAATGCAGAGCTTACCACCAAAGCCCATCTTACTGCAACTATGATCCAGCACATCTGTGGGACCCTGAGAAATGTACATATCTGACGCCGGATCAAAATTTCGAAACACCTCCTGGGCCACTTCTTTATAACTGCTTAGTTTGATGGAACTACCATCTTTAGTTTGAGATGTGATCACCAGTATTTTGTTAAACATCATCTGTCCCGCACCCCACATAGCGTTCATTACCTTGGTGCCCTGTCCCGCGTAATCTTTTTTAATTTGCGCCAGCACCAGATTATGCGCCACACCTTCCACCGGCATGTCCATATCCACCATTTCCGGAACCATAGCCATTTTTATCGGCGCCAAAAAAATGCGCTCACTGGCTTTGATCAGCCAGGCATCTTCCTGTGGTGGAATACCCACGATGGTGGCTGGGTAAACTGGATTCTTTTTATGCGTGATGGCCGTAATATGAAATTTTGGATACCAGTCTGGCAGTGAGTAATAACCTGTATGATCTCCAAACGGACCTTCCCAAAGCATTTCATCATTAGGATCAACATATCCTTCAATTACAAAATCAGCATCTGCAGGCACTTCAATTTCGGGCTGTGTAATGCATTTTACCAGTTCTACTTTTTTCTTGCGAAGAAAACCTGCCAGCATGTATTCATCCACGTTTTCAGGCAGCGGCGCCGTGGCCGAATAAGCATATGCCGGGTCTCCGCCCAGGGCCACAGCCACAGGCATTATTTTATTTAATTTTTTATACTCGTTAAAATGCTTTGCAGAAACTTTGTGCTTGTGCCAGTGCATAGCAGTAAGTTTTGGCCCAAAAATCTGCATTCGGTACATACCCACGTTGCGGGCGCCAATATTGGGTTCTTTAGTATTGATAACCGGCAAAGTAATAAATGGTCCGCCATCCTGCGGCCAACATGTGATTACAGGTAGCTTTGTAATATCAGGGTCTTCCATAATCACCTGCTGACACTCGCCACGGCCCTTTTTTACTTTTGGCATCCATGAAGCAAACTCGCTAAGCTTTGGCAACAACCGCAGTTTGTCCATAATACTTTCTTTAGGAGAAGCCAGCAACTTAAACAGCGCTTCAATGTCTTTTGCCACATCGTCAAGTTCATTCACGCCAAGCGCCATGCACATTCTTCTTTCACTGCCGTAAGCGTTCATCAATACCGGGAAATCGTAACCGGTATTTTCAAACAGGATCGCTTTTCCGCCGCCGGGTTGCTTGCTCATTCTGTCTGTAATCTCAGCCATTTCAAGCTTGGGATTTACATAAGTATTTACACGTACCAGTTCGCCCGCCCTGTCAAGCGCATCAATAAACTCCTGCTGATTTTTATATGCCATAAATAATTTTAAACATTAACAAACCACCGTAAATATAGTTTGATTCTGTCAAAACAAAGGAGCAAAACAAGTTCCGGAACGGCACTATACAGAATAATTAAACAGCCTTTAGTCATTTGCTTTGCAGGGATGTATTTATTTTTACAAAAATGAGTCTGGACATTTTAAAAGGCTGGGAAAAAAAGTCTGCAGAAAACAAAAAAGTATATCAGCAATTTTTAAAAAGGGCTGAAAAAAATAAGGTATTGAGGAAATTGCCTACCCTACATGAAGAAGCATTTAAAAAAATAGACTGCTTAAACTGCGCCAATTGTTGCAAAAATTACTCCCCCAGGTTTAAAACACCCGATGTAAAACGCATAGCCAAAAGATTGTCTATGAAAGAAAGTGTTTTTATTGAAACCTACCTGCGGGTGGACGAGGATGGCGATTTTGTGGTTAAAACACAGCCATGCCCTTTTTTAGATGCTGACAATACCTGCTCCATTTATGATTCCAGGCCTTCAGATTGTGCGCGATTTCCATATACCGATGAAGATGTGATTGTGAAAAGACAAGCGCTTACCATAAAAAACAGCAGTTTTTGTCCAATTACCTATTATGTTTTGGAAAGGCTAATAACGCCTTAAAAATATAGAATAGCTTCAGCGCAACCTGTACGTATCTGATGGTTTGGTCACTTCTGATTTTGTCTGATTACCCAACGCATTAACATTGCAACCATTTCGTAAAAAATATACTGCTAGAAAAATAAGCGCTACCAGCAAAACAATCCAGGCAATTTTAACTCCCACACCGCTGCGTGATTTTTTTGTTGTTAGCCTGGCGCGCATTTCTTCACTAGTAGTTTCTCTTTCGCCAACCAACACATTATGGCTAACATTTTCTCTTAACACTTTTTTAGCCGTAACGCCGGTAAAAAGCGTCGCTACTGATGATTCAGCCGTAAAAATGACTCTGTTATTTATTTTTTCAAGCGTTCCCAGTCCTTCCCACCTCACAGTTTTTCCCTGCTGAATATCTGTTTTTAAACCATCGCAAAAATCATCGTACCTGATCACTGCATCTTCCTTCGATACATTCAGTTTTACAGCCAGCCATTCATATAGCTTTTCGTTGTCCTGATCCGGCGAAGCAACAGCGTTTTGAGCAAAGGGAGTAAACACAATATCCCAACCCGGCGCGTGTACCATTTGTGAAGTAAAATCATTCACTGCCTCGCGGGAATGTAAAGAAAAGGCGCCCGTACCCGGAACATAAAGCTTATGAGTTTGTAAGAAATATTGAGTAAGTAACCGAAACATTTTAATGCTTTTGTAAAACGAATATACAAATCCTGTACTCATTGCGCACAAATTACAGAAGGGTTAATCTTCAATCACCTAAATTTGAGCATGTTTAAAACAGAAACAAAGATCAGGGTTCGTTATGCTGAAACTGACCAGATGGGCGTGGTTTATCACAGCAATTTTTTTCACTATTTTGAAGTGGCCAGAACAGAATCTATCAGACATCTGGGCTTTACTTATGCCGATATGGAAAAGATGGGTATTATTATGCCCGTGGTCGAAGTGAAATGCAAATACATCAGGCCCGCACTTTATGATCAGTTGATAACAGTAACAGCCGCCGTGCCGCACTTGCCTCAAGACCACAAAGTAACTTTTTACAGCGACGTGCTGAATGAGCAGGGCGAGCTACTTGCCACGGGCCATGTAACACTTTATTTTATGGAAGCCAAAACCATGAAGAAAACCAAAATGCCTGAGGAGTTACGTAATAAAATGATACATTTTTTTGCTTAACCTAAAAACAATGTGTGAGAGCCAACTAATCGCACATATATTTTGTTATATGTTTACTTAAACTTTTTTATGAAAATAGCAAAAGGCCATCAGCCCGTTATGCCCTACCTGATCTTACAAAACGCGGCGGCATTTATACAGTTTACCAAAACAGTTTTCAATGCTACTGAAGTTTATATTGGCCATTGGCCTGACGACAGCAGCAAAATAGAGCACGCCGAAATGCTGATCAATGGCTGTAATATTATGATAGCCGATGTGACAGAAAATTTTGGCGTAGCGAATGCTAATCTTTTTATGTATGTAAACAGCGCTGAAGAAACCCTGAACCTTGCCCTGCAAAACGGTGGCACTATTGTAAATGAACTAGCCAGCCAGGAGTATGGACAAAGCGCTGGCTTTAAAGATCCTTTCGGGAATGTGTGGTGGTTAACCTCAATGAAATAACGGTTATAAAAATCTTGTTTTTAAATGCGGCGTGGGCACCATGCACTCATCCTTCTTACCAAACCATTTGTACCGGTTGGTGGCTATTACATTATATACATGATCGCGAATGCGGCGCGGTATTATTTTAAAAACATAAAACAGTTTCCAACCGCCGCCGAGGGTTTTGGCAACTTCTAATGCAGCATCAGATTTTGTGAAAATGATATTGTTTTTCAGGTACACAAAAGACTGCATGTGGTTATCTGCAAGTCCGTTTTCTGCCAACAACTTTTCTCCTGCCGGTGATTGTAATGAAGCAAATTTAAAAATGCCTGCTATGTCGTTTTTTATCAAGAATTGCACAGAACCGTTGCAAAGATTGCAAACCCCGTCAAACAATAAAATATGCCGTTTGTTTGTCATTTAAAAGCCAAATTCATTACCCTGTAAAGATAAACTTTAAGCTGCATGCCCAACCAGAGACATTAGCAATACAGAACATTTTACACAAAAAATGATTTGTTGTACAATACTTATATTTGTACCTCATAAAATTATTTACGCTTTATGGCAGACCAGAGGATTGAAGATTTTGATGACGACCTGACCGGCGACCAGGAAATTGATGATAAAACCGGTTGGTTTAAAAGGATGAAGAAGGGCATACTTACAAAGACTTCTGAAAAGAAGGAAACCAAAGAAGGGCTTTGGGCCAAATGCCCCGAGTGCAACTATATATCAACCCAGGATGAACTTAAAGAACAGCAGTTTGTGTGCCCCAAGTGTAACTACCACCACAGGCTAAACAGCTCACAATATTTTGAAGTACTTTTTGATAACAACGAATACACCGAACTTTTTGACAATATTATAAGCAAAGACTTTTTGGGTTTTACAGATTTAAAGCCTTACAAAAAAAGGCTTGAAGACATTTGGAGCAAAACAGACCTTAAAGACTCTATGCGTGTGGGTGTGGGTAGGGTTGATGGAGAAGAAATGGTAATTGCCTGCATGGATTTTGAATTCATTGGCGGCTCGCTGGGCAGCGTGATGGGTGAAAAATTTGCCCGCGCGGTAGATTATTGCATGGAGCATAAACTGCCTTACTTAGTGATTAGTAAAAGCGGGGGGGCGCGCATGATGGAAAGCGCTTTTTCGCTGATGCAACTGGCTAAAACCAGCGGCAAACTATCACAATTAAGCGATGCAAAACTGCCCTATATTTCATTGCTTACCGATCCTACTTTTGGAGGCATATCGGCATCGTTTGGCATGCTGGGCGATTTAAATATTGCTGAACCCGGTGCCCTCATTGGCTTTGCAGGTCCGCGTGTAATTAAAGAAACCATTAAAAAAGATTTGCCCGAAGGTTTTCAACGCAGCGAATTTTTATTAGAGCACGGCTTTCTTGATTTTATTGTGAACAGAAAAGACCTGAAAAAAAAGCTGGCAACTGTTATCAGGTTATTTAAAAATTAATCACAAAAATTACAGGTTTCAAGTAACAATTTTTTTGAAACGCTATACCGGTAACTTGTAACCTGTAACTACAACGTATTATATTGTCTTCTCCCATCTCCATAAAAAACCGTTCCGCCTTTCATGAATATTTTATAGATGCCACCTATGTGGCAGGCATGGTATTGCTGGGAACGGAAGTAAAATCTTTGCGCAGCGGCAAAGCAAGTTTCAACGACAGTTACTGCATTATTGATAAAGGTGAGATATGGCTGAAGAGCCTTCACATTTCTCCTTATTCGCATGGCACGGTCAATAACCACGACCCTGACCGCGATCGTAAACTGCTTTTACAAAAACGCGAAATAAAACGCATACAGGCAAAGCTGAAAGAAAAAGGGTACACGCTAATACCTTTAAAGATTTTTATGAACAGCGAAGGATTTATAAAAATTGAAATAGGCCTTGGAAAGGGTAAAAAGCTTTATGACAAACGTGAAAGCCTAAAGAAAAAAGATCAGGACCGGGAAATGAAAAGGTTTTTAAAGTAAGGTTACAATTCAAACTCAAAGATCCGTGTTTCACGAAGCAAATAATTTTCCAGCAAATTTAATTTATCTTTTTGCAGCGTTATATCAATCAGCAGAATGACCTGTTCATCTTTTTGTACCAGCTTTTTCAACTCTTTTCGTACCACGAATCCGTCAAGCGCGTTTATAATTTCATCTTTTATACTGATATCTGCAAGCTTAAAAGTAAGTCGCAGGTTTTTTGAAATTTTAGCTGTAGGAAAAAAATTATTGAGGTAATTACCCGCGTATATAATGATTAAAGAAGTGAGCAGGAATATAGCCGCAAGATATACTTCACCAAAACCTATAGCCATGCCAACAGCGGCTGCAAGCCAGATAACGCTTGCCGTAGTAAGACCTTCTACATTTACACCATCTTTAAAAATTACACCTGCGCCTAAAAAGCCAATGCCGCTTACAATGTAAGATGCAATGCGTGCACTGTCAGTATATTGCCCGCCAACTTTTTGCGATATAATTGTAAACAACGCAGAGCCCAGGCAAATAATGGTAATTGTTTTAAGGCCCGCTGCTTTATCTTTCAATTCCCTTTCCAGGCCCAATATGGCGCCAGCCAGTAAAGCCAGTAAAGCTTTGTAAAGGTCAATCAATTCTAAATAATCGGTCATTAAATAAAGTTAGAATAATTCCGGCTGATTACCTGCTTTCTCAGGTTTTACCCAATCCATAATCACACTTTTATTGTAATCGGTAAGCTTGGCGCCAACAGCCTTCCAGCCCATTACATCTGTAACTTTTGCCAACTTAAATTTTGCACGCCTCACCTGATCGCCGCGGCCGCTTTGCACCTGCAATAAAGGTTCTTCATCAGTTGTGGCACATTCCAGGTAATTACCGGTACCTTCTTTTATGAATAAGAATTTGTTTTTGACCGTTGTGGTTTCAATCTTAAATCTTTTTACGTTGTACTGCATTTTGTCTTTATCTACGTAAACGGCAGTTATAATCTTTTCTGGATTGAAGCGTTCGATGAGCAATACTTTTTCAGCATCAAATTTTTGCGACAACTCCTGGTCTGTAATTTCATAATACCCATCCGTGTACAGAACCAGTATTCTGTCATCGGGTTCAAACACGCCTAAGTATATACCTTTTTCTTCAGTGCTCAGCCTTCCAAATTTATCATCAAACCAAAGTTTACGGCCTTCCAGCGTGGCGCGACCCGCTTCTTTAAATTTCACAGAACGGATCGGATATTTTGTAACCTGGTTGCCCATGCTGCTGCGGCCCTTAATGGCAAGTTCTTCAAAATAAAACTCCAGCTCTTTGATACGTGCACTGCTGTTAGGGCTTAAGGTAATCTTTACCACTTCGGCTTCACCGTTTGGATTAGAAGTAAAATAGTGCACGCGGCTCTTCTCATCACCTTTGGTAAGATCATATTCCCTGTCTCGCGTCACGCCTGTTACATTAAAACGTTTGGCGTAGCTCACGCCTGTTTTACCGTCTGCATAAATCATGTTGTAAGTGGTGCGCTCATCATTTTTTAAGAATATAGCTGCATGAATAATGTCTTTACCTATGAATGTTTTCTCTGCCACCTTCACCACTTTCATCATACCACGTCGGGTAAATACAATGATGTCATCCAGATCTGAGCATTCAAATAAAAACTCATCCTTCTTTAAACCCGTACCAATGAAGCCACCTGAGCGATCAACATATAATTTTTCATTGGCTATCGTTAAGAATTTTGCTTCAATTACTTCAAACTGTTTGATCTCTGTTTTTCTTTCACGCCCTTTAGAAAATTTCTTTAAAAGGTTTTCATAATAGGCTACCGCGTAGTCTACCAGGTTATCCAGATCAAACCTTACCTGCTTAATTTCTTCTTCCAGCGATTTGATCTGTGCAATCAGTTCATCAATATCAAGGCGGTAAATCCTTCGTACAGGCTTTTCTGTAAGCTTTAAAATATCTTCACGGGTAACTTCGCGTTTTAATTTTTTCTTGAAAGGATCGAATGCTTTGTCAATAGCAGTCAACACTTTTTCCCAGGTTTCGTGTTTCTTCTCCAGCTCCTTGTAAATCTTTTCTTCGAAGAAGATCTTTTCAAGAGAAGTATAGTGCCATTTTGCGATCAGTTCATCCAGTTTTATTTCAAGTTCTTTTTTTGAAAGTTCTTTGGTTTTCTCTGCTGAATATTTCAGCAGATCTGTTATAGATAAAAATTCAGGTTTTTGATCCACCACCACGCATGCATTGGGAGAAATAGAGATTTCACAATTAGTAAATTTGTACAACGCATCAATTGTAATGTTGGGCGATATGCCGGGCGCCAGATCTACCTGTATTTCTACATTAGCTGCCGTATTGTCAACTACTTTTTTAATTTTTATTTTTCCCTGGTCGTTAGCTTTTACAATAGATTCAATCAATTGATCAGTTGTAACACCATAAGGCACGCTTTTAATAAGCAAAGTTTTCTTATCGGCTTCTTCAATATGAGCGCGCACTTTTACTCTTCCGCCGCGTTTGCCCTGGTTATAATCCGTTACATCAATCATTCCACCGGTTTGAAAATCAGGATACAGTTCAAACTTTTTGCCCCGCAGGTGTTTGATAGATGCTTCAATCAGTTCAATAAAGTTGTGCGGTAATATTTTTGTGGAAAGTCCCACGGCTATGCCTTCCGTTCCGTGTGCCAGCAGCAATGGAAATTTTACAGGTAACGTAATTGGTTCCTGGTTACGGCCGTCATAACTCAATTGCCAGTTGGTGGTTTTGGCATTAAAAGTAATTTCTTTTGCAAATTTGCTCAACCTTGCTTCAATATAACGGGGGGCGGCGGCATCATCGCCAGTGGCCACATTGCCCCAGTTGCCCTGGGTTTCTATCAGCAGGTCTTTTTGGCCCATATTCACGAGCGCATCTCCTATGCTGGCATCTCCATGTGGGTGGTATTCCATAGCACGTCCAATAATGGTGGCTACTTTTGTAAAACGCCCATCATCATTTTTATCCATGGCGTGCAAAATGCGCCGCTGCACGGGTTTCAGGCCATCTTCAATGGCGGGCACAGCACGCTCTAAAATTACATAGGAGGCATAGTCTAAAAACCAGGTTTTAAACTGGCCTTTTATTCCACTGCCTTCCGTGTGTTCAATATTATCTATAATTTCTTCCTTCATTTAAATTAATAATTAATAATTATTAATTAATAAGTTTTACGTCAAACGATTTCCAGTCTTTCTCCATATTGCCTTCCAAGCTCACCTTACCCTGTGCAATCAATTCCTTCAATCGCCACATTAAAAACACATCACCGGTTTTTACCTTCATACGGTTGCATGTATTAGTAATTACGCGCGAAGCTTTTTGCCATTCGGCGTTGATGTTCTTTAATATTTCATCATCGTAAAAAGAAACTTCTTTGCCAACGATCTTTTTACCGCCTTCCAGAATTCTTACCATTGCATTTTCCTGCATCAAGCGGTTCCATTCGTCGGGATCAATTTCAAACTCACTCAATGTGATATGCCTTGCAAGCTTTTTTGCTTTTAAAAATTCTGATGGCTGAATTTCACTCAGCCATGAAGGATAGAACAGGTGTCCTTTTTCATTGATGAAAGGCAGGTTATTCAAATACAAAACGAATATTCTTCCCTGATATGGTTTTAGTTGCGGCATCAGCCAATAATAACCACAAACGTCATGCTGGTTCTGCCCCATCCACATCCACACTTCCTCATTGGGGTTTTCATCTAACTTTTTTAAAAGATTGTGAACTGTGAGTTTATCATCTACAATATCAATTTGTTCTTTATAAGGGGAATTTTCAAGCAGGCTCATCCACCAGTTACGTCGCTGCTGATAACCCTCACTGGTATAAATACCGGCAATGGGGCCTACTGCATAATCATCTTTTATCTGTAACACTTCTCCTGCAAGGGTTTCATCCAACTGCTGCACCTGCTGCATTAAAGTAACTTCCTGCTCATTAAAAACGATGTGTATCATAAATGTATTGATAATATCCGTTAAAAAAATCAACTGCTTTTTTTGCCAATCAGATAGTACACGCCGCTTGTAAAAAAATTTCTTACCCACGGTATGCCTGACAGCCAGGTAAATTGTGCTTTTGGTTTCCATCCAAATTTGTACTGATAAATGGGATTAAGCAGATAGTGTTTTTGGTTTAAAATTTTGTACCCCGTTCTGTTTACAATACGTTCAAACCTTTCTATTGAAATACCTGTTTGTTTGATATCAACCATATTCTCCACATTTTCATTGGCAGCTTTGAGAATGCTTTTGTACAACGGCATGGGCAGTAGATGATAATACGGAATTTTTGAAAGGTATTTGTTTTGCAAGAGTTGCTGGTGGCCGCCATAAGGCATTTGCCAGGGTGGAAAACCGAAGAAGACCACACCATCATCTTTTAAAAAATTTTGTAAATGCGCCATCAACTTTTTCTGATCGAAGATGTGCTCTATTACGTCTTTTAAAATAATAACATCAAATTTGCCGCCACCCCACTCGTTCTCAATTCCCGGTGTGTAAATATCTTTCGATACAAATGTTATTTTATTTTGGTGAACATGGTTGGCCAGATATTTTTTTGCGTTGATGATCCTTTCGGGGTTCAGTTCCACACCCACAGCGGTTAAACCCATATCCAGCAATGGGTTTACCACGCCGCCCTCTCCGCAGCCAATATCCAGCACGCGCATGCCATTTTTCAAAGGCTTAACCGCAGCAATAAAAGGCACAATATGCTCCCGTGAATTAGAAACATTCATTTCGAAGTAACGTGCCAGGTCTTTATGAAATTCAAACATTGGTATAATTGTATTAAGCTACGGCCATTTCCTGTTCTTCCGCCACATCAACTTCAACTACAAGGTTGTTAATAATAAACTCCTGGCGATCCATCGTGTTTTTGCCCATGTAATATTCCAGCAATTGCTGAATGTGATCGCCCTGCTCAATACGCATGAGCTGCTTGCGCATGCCTGGGCCAATAAACTGCGCAAATTCATCGGGGCTTATTTCGCCAAGGCCTTTAAACCTGGTTACTTCAGGCTTTCCGCTCAACTTTTTAATAGCTTGTCTTTTTTCTGTTTCACTATAACAGTAGTAGGTATCTTTTTTATCCCGCACCCTAAATAAAGGCGTTTCCAACACGTAAACTTTTTCCTGCTTCACCAAATCAGGGAAAAACTGCAAAAAGAAAGTCATGATCAACAAGCGTATATGCATACCATCCACATCTGCATCGGTAGCAATCACCACATTATTAAAACGCAGGCCCTCAATACCGTCTTCAATGTTTAAAGCATGCTGCAGCAGGTTGAACTCTTCGTTTTCATACACCACTTTTTTTGTAAGTCCAAAGCTGTTGAGTGGCTTACCACGCAGGCTAAAAACGGCTTGTGTTTCCACGTTGCGTGCTTTGGTAATGGAACCGCTGGCACTGTCGCCTTCTGTAATAAAAATCGTAGTTTCCTGCTGTTTAGCTATGAAAGTTTCTTTGCCTTTTGCAGGTGGCTCGTCATTTAAGTGATAGCGGCAGTCGCGCAGTTTACGGTTGTGCAAATTGGCTTTCTTGGCGCGTTCATTAGCCAGTTTTTTTATACCGGCCAGGTCTTTTC
Source organism: Bacteroidota bacterium (assembly GCA_023423285.1). Lineage (GTDB taxonomy): Bacteria > Bacteroidota > Bacteroidia > Chitinophagales > Chitinophagaceae > Niabella. The sequence continues at coordinate 7,706 of JAFAFV010000102.1, read as the reverse complement.
TTTCTCTTTCGTTTTGCTCTATGCGTTTTTTTAGAGCATCGGCAGTTGTGGAATTTTTATGCAGGTAATTATCCAGTTCCTTCGACAAAAAATCTCCTATAAACTGCCTCATGCTGGGGCCATTAATATCAACGTTCTGAGAACCAAGTTTGGTTTTGGTTTGACTTTCAAACACAGGCTCAACCACTCTTACTGAAACAGCGGCCACGATTGCGCCGCGTATATCCGAAGCCTCATAATCTTTTTTATAAAACTCGCGCACCGTTTTTACAAATGCCTCGCGAAAGGCCTGCTGGTGGGTGCCGCCTTGCGTGGTGTGCTGGCCATTTACAAAGCTGTAAATTTCCTCGCCATAATCATTATTGTGAGTGAGCGCAATTTCAATATCGGCGCCTTTTAAATGAATAATGGGATAGCGAATTTCGTCAACATTGGTTTTACGCTGCAACAGGTCAAGCAAACCATTACGGCTGATGTAAGTTTTACCATTGAAGATGATTTTAAGCCCGGCATTTAAAAAGCAATAGTTCCATATCTGGTTTTCTATAAACTCAGCGTGAAACTTGAAACTCTTAAATACAGTATCGTCAGGTATAAATGTTACCAGCGTGCCGTTCTCATCTGTAGTACCCGTTTCTTTATATTCTTTTACAAGTACACCTCTTTCAAATTCGGCTGCTTTTTGTTTGCCTCCCCGTATAGAAACAACTTTAAAATAATTGCTCAGCGCATTTACGGCTTTGGTTCCCACACCGTTCAACCCAACAGATTTTTGAAACGCGCGGCTGTCGTATTTGGCGCCCGTATTGATCTTACTTACCACATCTACCACTTTGCCCAAAGGAATGCCGCGGCCATAATCGCGAATAGTTACTGTTTTATCTTTAATAGTAAGTTCTACTGTTTTGCCATAGCCCATGGTGTATTCATCAATACAATTGTCCATTACTTCTTTTATAAGAACATATATGCCGTCATCGGGGCTGCTTCCATCTCCAAGCTTACCAATGTACATGCCCGGCCTCAGGCGGATATGTTCTTTCCAGTCAAGGCTTTTAATGCTATCCTCATTATAATCAGTGCCCATTGCAAGTTGTTCTTTTTCTTTTGCCATTTAGTAACTTCTTAATTTATTTATAGCTCGACGGCTTTTAAATAACAGTATATATATTGTAAATCAACTAATTATATGATTTCGGTGCAGTTAATCTGAACGGACAAATATAGCAAAATGCGCGCTTATTAAGGATTTGGGAATTATACACAGGTTGTGGAGAAATAGCAGTGGAGGCAACGACACTTTTCATTCTTAATTCGTTGCAGTATTCTTATGATATAAATCATATAAAGAAATTGATTATGTCATTGATTATTTCACCACCTTATACCAAATTTGCACATGTAAACGTTGAAACATTAATTAAATATAAAATCACAAAACAATGAAAAAATTAATCCTACTTATCTCTGTATCGCTCTTTGGTTTTTTGATGGCAACTGCTCAATCTAATTACAAGCTTACTTCTGGCAAGAACATGATAAAAGGCACTTCCTCTATGCATGACTGGCAATCAGTGGTTGAAAAGCAAAGTGGCGCGGCTGTTATCAATACAGCAGGAACTTTAGACATTAAATCGCTGAATGTGCGCATGGCAACTAAATCTATCAGAAGTGTAAAAGAAAATGGCAGCTATTACGATGCCAGCATGGATAAAAACACTTACAAAGCCTTAGATGCTGATAAACACCCCGAAATTGTGTACACACTAACAAGTACTTCCAACGTAAAAACTTCGGGTAATACCTCCACATTTACTGCTACCGGCAACCTAACAATAGCCGGTAAAACCAACAGAGTAACCTTTCCTGTGAAAGCTGTTGTAAACGGAAAGAATATCACCTTTACCGGATCTACCAAATTTAAAATGAGTTCATTCGGTATCAAACCCCCTACAGCGCTTTTAGGCACCATAAAAACAGGAGATGATGTGACAATCGTAATCAATACTACTTATACGAAATAACACCAATATATTTTAAATTAACAAAAAAAGTTTTATGAAAAGAATTACCTTATTACTAATTGCAGCAGGAAGCTTAAGTGCGGCTGCTTATGCGCAAAACGATGACTCATTTCTTGACAAAGTAAGGCCTGACATTCAATACACAAGGCCGGGAGATAAAACAGGCATCAACGTATTTGAAACAACCAAAGATGAAACAATTCCTTATGAAGGATTTAAAGTAAAGGTTGGAGCAGGGTTTACACAATCTTTCCAAACATTAAGCCATACCAACTCTGGCGGTACAGCACTTTACCCAAGGCTGGCACCAGGCTTTAACGTGGCCCAGGCCAACCTGAATCTTGATTTTCAACTTGCTGACGGTATTAAACTGAATTTGGAAACTTACCTGTCATCTAGGCACCACAATGAAGCATGGGTAAAAGGCGGTTACATTCAGTTTGACAAACTTCCTTTTAAAGGTGAAATTTGGGACAATCTGATGCAATATGCAACCGTGAAGTTGGGCCACATGGAGATCAACTATGGCGACCAGCATTTTCGCCGCTCGGATGGTGGTAATACTATTTTCAATCCATTTGCAGAAAACTACATTATGGACGCTTTTGCAACAGAGGTTGCCGGTGAAGTTTACCTGAAAGCAAATGGCCTTATGGGTATGTTGGGTGTTTCAAACGGTTTGATCAACGGCGGGTTTCAACACGCACAACAAACTGTAGGCGCTGCACCTAACACTACCACTTATGATTACCACAGAAATCCTTCTTTCTACGCGAAGGGAGCTATTGATAAAGAAATAGGTGAAGTTAGGGCAAGAGGCGCCGCTTCTATCTATTACAATGCAAGTTCTGGCCGCAATACACTTTATGCTGGTGACCGCACAGGCAGCAACTACTTTCTGGTAATGGAGCCTGCTACAGCAACCACAAAAGATAACTTTACATCCGGCCGTATCAGTCCTAACTTTACCAACCAGGTCAGAGCATTGATGCTGAATGGTTTTGTGAAATTTTATGGCCTGGAAGTGTTTGGAACTTATGAAAATGCAAAAGGCAGAACTGCAGCAGAAAGGTTTGCCAGTAATGCTAAAAGAAGTGTAAACCAGATTGCAGTTGACGCCCTTTACAGAATAGGTGCTAACGAAAAGGTGTATATTGGCGCACGCTACAACACAGTAAATGGTCAGTTACTGGCTAACAATACCGCAAAACAGACTGTAAATCGTATGGCAGTTGGCGGCGGCTGGTTTTTAACCAACAACATTTTGCTGAAAGCAGAATATGTAGATCAAAAATATAAAGATTACCCAACGAACCACATTTTCGAAGATGGTAATTTTAAAGGAGCTGTTATTCAAGCAGTAATAGGATTTTAATTAAAGAACGACTATCTAAAAACAAAAGCCGGGTTACTATTATCCCGGCTTTTTATTATTTTCAATTTTTGAAGGGAGATATGTACAGGTTTATATATACCGGTGTTTTAGTGATTTTATTAATTATAACAGTGAGACTCAACGCTCAAAGTTATGATGTTACCGTTGTTGGATCCAGTCTGATAAAACTTCATGGCTCGTCTAACGTAAATAAATTTATGCTGTCTTATACCAAAAGTATTAGCGGCAAAAGGCAAATCACTATTGGTAAAGTTGAAAACAACCGGCGCATGATCACCGGCTCTAACAAAATTTCCCTTGAAGTGGGGGCTTTCACTTCTGCTCATAAAATGATTACCAGCGACTTTAAGAAAATGTTGCAGCAGGAAAAATATCCACAGATCAATATTGAGCTTAGCCGCATGATTGTAAATCCCGCAAACCCGTCAACACCTTCAATAATGGCGGTATTGACCATTGCTGGTACCAGGCGGCTTGAAATTTTACCTGTTGTTATCGTTTCAAAACCCAATAATGTGATGCAGCTCAGCAGCCTGCATAAAATATCTCTTAAAAACTATAATCTTACACCTCCAAAAAGGGTAATGGGCATGGTAAACGTTAGTGATGAAGTGTTTATTGAAATGACAGTATTAGCCCAGTACAAACAACTGTAGGGTTGTAACTTCTCTTTATTAATTATTTTGTGATGGCCTGGTTTTATTTTCTGGCGCTTTACGTGAATTTTGATGCCTGCGCTGCGGTTTCTCAATCTTTTCTGTAAGGTCTGTCAAGTTTTTTTTCTCTATTTTTTTTCCTATCAGTTTTTCTATTGCTTCAAAATTGCGCTTATCTTTTTTATTTACAAGTGTAATGGCAGTGCCGCCAGCTTCTGCGCGTGCCGTTCGGCCAATGCGGTGCACATAATCTTCACCGTTTCGCGGCACATCAAAATTAATGATCAGGTCAATATTATCTATATCAATGCCGCGGCTTAAAATATCTGTGGCTACTAATACAGGCAGCCTTCCGCTTCTAAACTGTATAAGGGCTTCCTCTCTCTCTGCCTGTTCACGGTCGCTGTGTATTTCGCCGGCTTTAATGCCTTTACGGTGCAAGTCGCGGGTTAGTTGCTTCACATTAAATTTACTGCTGCAAAAAATAAGTACCAGTTTATACTTATCAGTTTCGGCCAGCAGTTTTTGAATGAGCGGTATTTTTTGCTCATCATTTAACAAATATGCTTTTTGTAAAATTTTTTCTGGCGGCCTGCTAACAGCAATATTAATTTCTGCATAATTATGTAAGATTGTTTTGGACAGCTTATTGATTTTTGGTGGCATAGTTGCAGAAAACAAAAGCGTTTGCCGCTTTTTTGGCAACCGGCTAATGATAAACATGATATCATCAGAAAAGCCCATATCCAGCATACGATCTGCTTCATCAAGAATGAGGTATTGCAAATGATCCAGCTTTACGTAACCCATTTTCATATGGGCCATCATTTTGCCTGGGGTACAAACAATAATTTCCACACCCATTTGCAACGCTCTTTTTTCCTGTACAAATCCCTGCCCGTCACCACCTCCATAAATGGCTACCGAGCTGATACCGGTAAAATACGAGAGGCCTTCCAGATGCTGCGATATTTGTACGGCAAGCTCTCTGGTTGGAACAATTACCATTGCTGTAACACCCTGGCTTTTATTAGGATTGGTCAGAATCCTGTTTAAAAGGGGCAGTAGAAAGGCAGCAGTTTTGCCTGTACCTGTCTGCGCTATTGCAAGCAGGTCTTTGCCTTCTAAAATATGGGGGATTGCTTGTGCCTGTATGGGCGTTGCGGTTTTGTAGTTAGAGGCTTCCACGCCTTCCATTAACCTTTCATCAAATTCAAAGTCAGTAAATTTCACGCCCAAATATCTGAAATTTCTTTGTACTTTCCCATAATGATTTTGATGTATCACAACATTGGAGTTGCTAACGGTTTTAATACAGTATCTCTAAAAAATTTTAAAGAACAACTGACATTCATAAAAAGCAATTTTAATGTAGTGAGCCTTATGGAATATATTCAACAACTTGATGAGCATAATAATGCAGACCACTTGACCATTACCTTTGATGACGGCTATGTAAGTTACCGGCAATTGGCATTACCCGAACTATCTAAAAACGACATGCCCTCAACAGTTTATATTCCTGGTAATTATATCGGCAAAACTAATACATGGGATGACGGTAAAATTAAGATCATGAACGAACAGGAAATTCACGATGTGTTAAAGGATACACTTGTCACTCCTGGAGGTCATAGCATTAGCCACCGGCGGTTGAAAACTTTAGCACCAGCAGAAATAAATGATGAAATATACCACTGCAAACTTATTCTTGAACAAACATTTCTCAGGAAGGTAGAACACTTTTCCTATCCTTATGGCCAGAAAAAAGATTATAATCAATATTGCATTAAAGCACTTGCTACCAGCGGTTATATTTCGGCTGTTTCCACCAATTACTCCAGGCGCAACAGCACAAAAAATATCTTTGAGTTGAACAGGATCGAAATAGAACCAGCAGATGATATTAGAACTTTTCGAAAAAAGCTTAAAAAAGATCTTCACCCCAAACTGTTAAAACAACGCATAAAAAATTTTCTTTTTAAATAAAATGGATAAAACGCTCATAAAAGATTATTACGAAAAAAACGCCGGAAGCTATAATACAGAATTTTTTGAGCAAATCAATAAATATCCCACGCTCCTATACCGGCAAAAGCATATGTTAGTTCTAATCGAATCACTGATGCTGGATAGCAGCCGCACGCATATAGCAGATATTGGCTGTGGTACCGGAGACATGACAAACGCATTGGCAAAAAAGGGATTTCGTTTATCAGCATCTGATATAGCTAATAATATGGTAAATATTGCTAAGGATAAAAATAAAGATTTTATAAACAGCGGTTTGGTAGATATTATAACCGCTGATGCGGAAAGCCTGCCTTACAACGATAAAAGTTTTGATTTGGTAATACTTTCAGGCGTGATAGAATACCTGCCTGATGATGAGAAATGGATGAATGAAGCAAAAAGAGTTGTAAAACCTGGTGGCTATTTATTGCTTAATGTTACGAACTCAGGTTCCATCCGCCGTATGACACAACAGCCTTTTGAACGTTTAAAATCATTTAGCGCTTTTCGGAAAGCGGCTCATTTTATCAAGCATAAAATTTTAAACAAAGAGCCGCTACATTATTTCAACTTTAAAATACGCACTCACAGAACACGGCAGTTTGACCGGTTTTTAGCTGATCAGGGATTTGAAAAAAAAGGTCAGGCCTATTTTGATTATAGTTTTTTACCTTATCCAATAGATATACTGGTTCCGATACATTATAAAAAGAAACTTGAAGCCACCGCTTATAAGAACAGGCCTTTACGCGGATGCGGGTATATTGTTTTAGCAAAAAAAATGGATAAATAAATAGCACTGTTACCCATTAGATCATGATAGCATATTGTAAGGAAATGAAAAAATTGGCTTAAAAAGAAAGCTACTTACTCCCCATCCCGTTTGTTATCGGGAGTGCAGTACCATTATTTGCTGCTGTTATAAAAGATTGGTTCAGGTAAATAAAAAACAAGAAATCGCGCCCATAAAAAAAGCCTCACATTTCTGTGAGGCTCTAAATAAGAATGGCAGCTACCTACTCTCCCGCATTGTGGTGCAGTACCATCGGCCTTAAGGGGCTTAACTTCTCTGTTCGGTATGGGAAGAGGTGAACACCCTTGGTATAACCACCATAAAAAGATAATTAGTTGAAGAGCTGAAGAGTTTACAAGGAAGAACTCCTTATTAACGCGCCAACATTTATCTTGTCAACTAAAATAAATTAACATATTGGAAAAAGTTAGAAAAGTACAAAACAATAAAAAAAATTAAAGCGTACGGGCAATTAGTACTACTCGGCTTTGATGTTACCACCTTTACACCTGTAGCCTATCAACGTAATAGTCTCTTACGGCCCTTAAAAGTAAACTCATCTTGAAGAAGGTTTCACGCTTAGATGCTTTCAGCGTTTATCCTTGCCATACGTAGCTACTCTGCGCTGCACCTGGCGGCACAACAGATACACCAGCGGTATGTACGACCCGGTCCTCTCGTACTAAGGTCATGTCTTCTCAATTTACTAACGCCCACCACAGATAGGGACCGAACTGTCTTGCGACGTTCTGAACCCAGTTCACGTGCCACTTTAATCGGCGAACAGCCGAACCCTTGGGACCTTCTCCAGCCCCAGGATGTGA
>JAFAFV010000074.1 GCA_023423285.1 Bacteroidota bacterium | reverse complement strand
ATTCTTCCTAACAAGGTGATCAATGGGAGCCAGTGCTTTTCTTATTTCACTATTGATTTAAAAGATGAATTATTACCCGTAGATATGAAAGGCAAATTCGCTGACTGGACTTTTGGGTGTGATATTTGCCAGGATGTTTGTCCCTGGAACCGTTTCAGCAAACCCACGCGGGAAATAGCTTTTACGCCATTGCCGGAAATTTTAAATCTCTCAACTAGAGAATGGGAAGATATGACGGAAGAAAAATTCAGGCAGATCTTCAAACATTCACCCATAAAAAGAACCAAATGGAAAGGGCTGATGCGGAACCTTAGGTTTGTGCGCCAAATTCCTTAGCCGGAAAATATTTTAGCGAATGATGTTTTAGCGCGGGATAGGGTTCACACTGTCTTAATAAATTTTTGTTTATGGGATTTTGAAAAGAAAAGCGAAGAACCTGTACAACACTTGTTTCGCTTTTTAAGAATACGATTTATTTTTTTGTCATGAATTTAGTTTTCAGGAAAGATGCTAAAAGAATGCCTTAGAAGTTAAGGAAATCTGAAGTTGATTTAAATCATATCAATAATAAGCAGTGACAAATTTTGCAAGTGTAACTTTACTGAAACAGACTTCAACATGAAAAACAGGTACCATCCGGCAGTGATTATCCTTTTGTGGATCCTTGTAGGTTGTTCAAGTTCAAACCCCCGAAACCCTCGGTTTATAAATACACCATCCAATTACAATCCTTCTTTTTTTCAAAAGCATGGCGACGCAAAGATCGCGGTTGACGGAGTGTTCGGCGTATCGGAATTTTTAAATGGTAAGTTCATATCTGAAGAAAATGGTGTAAAGACAACATTACTGCCACGAGATTTTTCGTCCGGCTTCGGTATTGAAGGCGGTTACGCCCTTACGGATCATTTTATGATTAATGCCGGAGTAAATCATTTTAATGAAGCAAGCTATTACCTTGATAATGACCTAAGCCTGGGAAAAGAAAAATCAAGTGTGAATTACAGAAGAACGTTTTATGACGTTGGCCTCGGCTATTACACCGCCCTGAATCAAAACAATACAACCTATTTGAATTTAATTGGTGGATACCGTTTTGGGCCTATGACCTCTACGATATATGGCAACGGAAAAGAGTATTATTTTAATGGACGATCCAATAAAACCTATTTGTCACCGGCATTCAACTATTTCTTTACCCCCGTTTACAGAATGTCATTTTCACCAACCATTTCACTTCTGAAATACAACAACATCAATACAAATTATGATGAATCAAGGTTGAACGATTTGCAGCTCAAAAGGGTATACAATGAGGCATTTGTTTTTCTCGAACCTTCGATGGCATTTCAATTCGGCTTAAGGGGTAGTGATTGGCTTAAATTCGATTTAGGGCTGAACTATGCATCTAACACGAATATTAAAATCGAAAAAAGCATTTTTGATGATACAGAGAATATCCGCTCAAGGCGTTTGATCATGTCAGTGGGTATTTCTATTTATCCAAACAAAAAAACAGGTATCAAAAAAAAGCCCACAGATCATGCATCCATGGGCTTATTAACTTTGGGCCAGTGTTTCTAATTATCTCGTTCTGGTCACCTTCTTCGCGGCTACTTTTTTTGCAGGCACCGCCTTTTTAGCCACTGCTTTTTTAGCTACAACTTTTTTGGCAGAAGCTTTTTTTACCGGAGCTTTTTTTATAGCCTTACGTGTTACCATTTGCTCTTCGATAGCAGCATGTGCAGCCGCCAGCCTTGCAATAGGTACACGGAAAGGAGAACAGCTCACGTAGTTCATACCAATTCTGTGACAGAATTTCACACTTTCGGGATCGCCGCCATGCTCACCGCAAATACCCACTTTCAGGTTGGGTTTGGTTCTGCGGCCTCTTTCCACACCCACTTCAATCAATTGGCCGATACCATCCTGATCTATCGTTTGAAACGGATCATCTGCAAGAATCTTTCCGCCAAGGTAGTCGGGTAAGAAACCACCAATGTCATCGCGGCTAAAGCCAAAGCCCATTTGTGTAAGGTCGTTGGTACCAAAGCTAAAGAACTCAGCAGTTTCGGCCATTTTATCAGCTAATAATGCAGCACGTGGAATTTCGATCATGGTACCATACAAATGTGGAATGCTTTTTACTTTATGTTTTTTGCAAACCTCTGCATACACGCGGTCGAAAATCACTTTCTGGTGATTCAGTTCTTCAACGGTACAAGTAACAGGAACCATTATTTCGGGAAGCGCTTTCACTTTTTGCTTATTCAACTCGGCAGCTGCTTCTAAAATAGCCCTGATTTGCATTTCGGTAATTTCCGGATAGGTTACACCCAAACGAACACCCCTGTGGCCCAGCATCGGGTTGTTTTCGTGTAATGCTGCAATACGGCGCTGTAACACATCCATGCTAATGCGCAGGTCTTCAGCAAGTAATTCAAGTTTATGTGCATCATGCGGAACAAACTCGTGCAATGGCGGATCAAGCAGACGTATAGTAACCGGCTTGCCTTTCATTACAGCCATTGTAGCTTTCATGTCCTTCTTCACATAGTCAAATAACTCATCTAATGCAAATCTTCTCTCCTGCTCGGTAGAGCTCATGATCATTTTACGCAGCAGGTACAAAGCCCTGTCGCTGCCCTCGCCATAAAACATATGCTCGGTTCTGAAAAGACCAATACCCTCAGCGCCAAAACTTAGCGCTTTAGTTGCATCTTTTGGTGTATCCGCGTTTGTTCGAACGCCAAGCGTTTTATATTTATCAACAAGCTTCATTAGCTCGTTGTATGCTTTATTTTTTTGCGGATCAGCATCTGTCAGGTGCAGAATGCGATCGTAAACAAACCCTTTTGTACCATTGAGGCTAATCCAGTCTCCTTCTTTTACTACAGTTCCGTCTTTGCAGGTAAAAGTCCTGTCTTTCATGCTGATCTCAATTTCGCTACAGCCCACAATACAACACTTACCCCAGCCGCGTGCCACAAGAGCAGCGTGAGAGGTCATGCCACCTTTAGATGTTAAAATGGCTTCGGCTTTATGCATACCATCCACATCTTCGGGAGATGTTTCTTCACGCACCAAAATTACTTTTTCATCTCTTGCAGCCCATGCCACCGCATCTTCAGATGTGAACACCACGCGGCCTCTTGCACCACCTGGCCCTGCAGGCAAACCTTTTGCCACAGGCTTGTGCGCACCTTCATCCTTAGGATCGAGCATAGGCAGCAACAGTTCCACTAACTGGGTGGGATTTACTCTTAATACAGCTGTTTCAGCATCAATAAGTCTTTCACGATACATATCTGTTGCCATACGCACGGCAGCAGCGCCATTACGCTTGCCTACACGACATTGCAACATGAACAGCGTTCCCTGCTCTACTGTAAACTCAATGTCCTGCATGTCTTTATAATGTTTCTCCAGGCGCCTTTGAATGTTATCCAGTTCTTTATACACTTTTGGAGCAAACTTTTGCAGGGTCAGCATATCCCGGCTCTGATCATTCTTAGAATAATCATTAATGGGCGATGGTGTACGAATGCCCGCAACCACATCTTCACCCTGAGCGTTTATCAGGTATTCGCCATAAAAATGATTTTCACCATTGCCAGGGTTTCTTGTAAACGCAACACCGGTGCAGCTTCCTTCGCCCATGTTACCAAATACCATTGCCTGAACGTTTACGGCAGTTCCCCAATCGTCAGGAATTCTTTCAATACGGCGATACTCAACCGCACGTTTGCCGTTCCAGCTTGCAAATACAGCGCCCACGCCGCCCATCAGTTGCAACCAGGGATCTTCGGGAAACTCCTGCTTCAAGTGTTTTTTGATCAGCTTTTTATACTCTGCCACCAATGATTTTAAATCATCAACGTTAAGATCGGTATCAATGGTGTATCCGTTTTCTTTTTTTACATCTTCCAATAACTCATCCATAATTTTGCGGATGCCCTTTCCCTGTGCGGGTTCCATGCCACCTGCTTTCTCCATAACAACATCAGCATACATCATCACCAGGCGGCGGTAAGCATCGTAAGCAAATCTTTCGTCTCCCGAGGCTTTGATGAGCCCGCCGATTGTTTTTTCGGTCAAACCAATGTTTAACACCGTATCCATCATACCGGGCATTGACTTGCGCGCGCCAGAACGAACGGACATGAGCAGGGGGTTTTTTACATCGCCGAATTTTTTGCCCATGATCTTTTCAACACCTGTCATCGCTTTTTCTATTTGTGCTTTTAGTGATGCAGGGTAAGTGCGCTTATTGTCGTAATAATAAGTACAAACTTCTGTTGTAATGGTAAAACCGGGAGGCACAGGTAATTTCAGGTTTGGATTGCCAGCCATTTCGGCCAAATTAGCTCCCTTACCTCCAAGGAGGTTTTTCATGGACTCATTACCGTCAGCTCTGCCTCCGCCAAATGAATACACATACTTTTTGTCTTTAGCTTTTGTCGCCATAATTTTTATTGGATTTTTTGAAAGTTCTAAAGTTACAACTTCGTTTTTAAGTTGTAAGATGAATGTTGATATTTATACAGTTCACTTTTTAATTACTCAATTTTCAGCCTGTTATTTCAGGCAGGTTGTTGTAAACCACTTCTGGTAAAAAGTGGCTGGCGTCACCCTTATTTTTAATAATGTCTCTTACAATGGTAGATGCCACCGATGTGTATTTTGGCTCTCCCGTCAAAAAAACGGTTTCTATGGTTTTATCAAGAGTACGGTTGGCGTCGGCAATTGTTTTTTCATATTCAAAATCGCTCACGTAGCGAATGCCGCGTAAAATAAATTTTGCACCAATTTGCCTGCAAAAATCAATGGTGAGACCTTCGTAAACAGCGCCTTCCACGCTTTCATAATCTTTATAAATGGTATTGATCCACTTTAACCGCTGCTCTGCTGTAAACATGGGCGCTTTGCTGGTGTTGATGCCAATGCCAACAATAATTTTGTCAAATAGTGGAATCGCGCGGTTGATAATATCTTCGTGCCCCAGCGTAATGGGATCAAATGTTCCTGGGAACAAACAAATTCTCGGCATGCTTTAAAAGTACACTACTTTGGTAGTTCAATTTTATTTGTTACAAATTGCAGGCGAACTGCTTTTTTTGAATAAGCTGCACTGTTATACAGGCGGGCAGCAAGATAAACAATAAATAAAAACTATTCGTCATTTTTATTAGAAAGCAGGTATAACACTGCCATTCTTACGGCCACACCGTTTTCTACCTGTTGCAAAATAATAGACTGGCCGCTGTCTGCCACATCGCTGTCAATTTCCACACCGCGGTTAATTGGCCCCGGGTGCATAATGATGATATCTTTTTTTAACCCTTCGAGCAGGCTGCGGCTGATGCCATAAGAAAGGTTGTACTCTCTGAGCGAAGAAAACAAAACCTGGTTCTGCCTTTCCAGCTGAATGCGCAGCACGTTGGCCACATCGCACCAGTTCAGCGTTTCCTTCAAATCATAACTTACATTAATGGGAAATGCCCTCTTCATGTATTTTGGTATGAGTGTGGGCGGGCCGCAAACAGTAACCTCTGCACCCATTTTGGTAAGCAGGTATATATTGCTCATAGCTACCCTGCTGTGCATAATATCTCCAATAATGGCCACTTTTACACCCTGTAATGTTCCTAATTGTTCTTTTATTGAATACGCGTCAAGCAGGCCCTGCGTGGGATGTTCGTTCACACCATCACCCGCATTAATAATGGCAGCAGGTATATGCTGCGCCAAAAAATGCGGTGCACCGGTGGCACTGTGGCGCATCACCACCATATCCACTTTCATGGAAAGAATATTATTTACAGTATCCAACAGCGTTTCACCTTTTGAAACTGATGAGCCTGACGCAGTAAAATTGATGGTATCAGCAGATAAACGTTTCTCTGCCAGCTCAAAAGAAATTCTCGTGCGGGTAGAATTTTCATAAAAAAGGTTTACAATGGTCACATCGCGCAGCGAAGGAACTTTTTTTACAGGCCTTTGCAAAACTTCTTTAAACTGCGTGGCTGTATCTAAGAAAAGTAAGACATCCTCCTTTGTGAGGTCTTTTATACCGAGCAAATGTTTCGTGGAAAGCTTCATTAAAAATCAAAGATAAGAGATTTGATTTTGGATTTGAAAGGATACGCTACAATATTATTCATGAAAGCCTTACAGCGCTTTTCCAGCATAAAAAAATTAATCATTTTTTAAAGCAGCATTCATCATGCATCAATCGCTGAAATTTAAATTTTATCCAAATATTTTACTATTTTGTCGTGTTTACAATAAACATCCATCATGCTAAAAACCATTCCCCGTGATATAAGCTGGCTTTCGTTTAATGCCAGGGTGTTGCAAGAGGCTGCCGACCCAAGCGTACCTTTGAAGGAGCGGGTAAAATTTTTAGGAATCTTTTCTAATAACCGCGATGAGTTTTACCGCGTGCGCGTGGCATCATTGAAAAGAATGCTGCAGATCGAATCTAAACTGCATATGCACCCCGAAAAAAATCCGCAGAAGATTTTAGACCAGATACAAAAACTGATCGCTGAGCAGCAGGACGAGTTTGAAAGAGTATGGGCGGTGGTTTTAAAAGAACTGAACAGAAAGCATATCTATTTAAAAAATGATAAGGAACTGAGCCGCACCCAAAAAAAATTCATTGCCGCTTTTTATGAGAACGAAGTGAGCC
>JAFAFV010000050.1 GCA_023423285.1 Bacteroidota bacterium | reverse complement strand
TCTTCTACGTTTAAAAAAAGAGTGATCAAAACAACGGTTATCCTCTCAGTGGTTACGCTTGTAGAATTGGGGATTGGAATTATTCTTTATTTTATGCATAAAGGAACCGCGCCCAGCACTTTATTGGTTTTGTTTTTAAAAGGTGCAGTATGTATTTTAACACTGGCAAAGGCTTATTATATCGTTTCTGTATTTATGCACCTGGGAGATGAAATACGCAGTTTTAAAATGACGATCGTAATACCGTTGTTATTGTTTATTTGGTTTATTATAGCATTTCTATGGGATGGCAGTTCTTTTAGAAACCTGAGGAATACGTATGATAAACATTTTCTGGAAACCACTACGCCTAAATCAGGCTCATCGCCTATTACACCGCCGCCAAAAATGAATACTACCACTGTGCCTGCCACTACTGCACCGGCCGATACGAGTGGGAGACAATAAACAGATGAAACAAATCATTAAAAACCGTTGCTAAATGCAGCGGTTTTTTATTAACTTATAAAATGTTCATTCAAGAGGTTGGTAAGCACATCCGGGCGCAGGGGCTTTTTTAAAAGCGTTATGATGTGTGGGTTTGATTCAGCTTTTTCAATATCTGTAAGATCATCGGTGGATGAGAGCATAACTACACCGCATTTGTCTGTAAACGAAGAGGGCAGCAGCGCAAACTCATCAATAAATTCAAACCCATTCATTTCGGGCATTTGAATATCGAGCAGGATGAGTTGCGGGAGCTCGTGCTCATTTTGTAAGTTCTTAGTAAGATGCGTAAGCGCTTCAACGGCACCCCGCATAATAATTATCTTTCTGAAAAGCCCTGTATGTTGGACTGTTCTGGAGATAATGAGCTGATCAAAGCGGCTATCGTCAATGATCATCAAAGTTTGTGGCTGTGGAAACTTTACCAACATACTTTAAATAATTATGGTTTATAAAGGGCTATTGTTCGGTACAGTAACGGTAAAGTTGCTGCCAATATCCGGTTCAGAGTGCACCACAACTTTACCATTGATCTTATCCAAAGCTTCTTTCACAATAAATAATCCCAGACCCGAGCCTTTTTCAAAATTACCCCTAAAAAATTGTTGAAAGATTTTTTCTTTGTTCTGTTCAGAAATGCCAATTCCGTTGTCGCTAACACCTAAGATAGCTTCTTTTTCATTAACACCAATCTTTACATCAATCCTTTTATCCGTTTTTTGAGGATCCTGGTATTTTATAGCATTGGAAACAAGATTGCCCAATATAGTTTCTATACGAAAAGAATCTCCGTAAAAATCTGAATGCTGACTAACTGCCTGCGATATCAAAACATCATGTGCGTTATGCGCCGTTTTGTGCAGCGCAATTATGTGGCTGCACAGTTCTTCAAAGTTAATTTTTTCCTGTACAATTTGGTATTTGCGTGTTTTGTAATATTGAAGCGTGTTGGTTATATTGTAGTCAAGTATGTTGCAACATTCTTCCAGCATTTTCCAGTATTCATCTGCACGGGAGTTTGCGTCTATAATATTTTCCATCCGAGCCAGTTGAATAATTCCCATTGCCGATGCAAGCGGTGCGCGAAGTTCGTGTGAGATGCTGTAAATAACGCGGTTCAGTTCTTCATTGGTTTTTTGTAGCTCATTTACTTTTTGCTTTAGCTCTGCGCGGTTATTGTATCTATCCAAAGAATTGATAATGCAGTTATTGAGTTCCAGTTCATTCCAGGGTTTGGTTACATAGCGGTATATGTCACCTTCGTTGATGGCGTCGCTCAGGGCTTCAATATCTGTATATCCTGTTAGCAAAATCCGAATGGCATCGGGATAAGTGGTTTTAATGCTTTTAAAAAATTCAACTCCGGTTACGCCTGGCATGCGCTGGTCAGATACAATGACTCTAATATCCGGATGCTGCTCTAACGCATTTTCTGCTGCTTCTGCTGAAATGGCTGTATGTACTTCATATTTTCGCCTGAAGGTGGCTCTAAACGCCTGCAGATTATGTTCTTCATCATCTATGTACAAGATTTTTGCGTTGTTCATAAGTTTTTATTTAAGCGGTGATTGTACAGGTAAAGCTATAATAAATTCCGACCCTTTTCCAGGTTTAGAATGTACAGTCAGCGATCCGTTATGGCTGTCAATAATGCCTTTTACGATCGACATTCCGAGGCCGGTACCTTCGCCCACGCCTTTGGTTGTAAAAAATGGTTCGTAGATTTTCTTAAGAACTTCGTCGCTCATGCCAATGCCATTGTCTTTAATGGTAATGTGCACATCTTTACCGTTGGTGGTGGTGCGAAGGGATAAAGTAGGTACTTCCCCGTTAGAGTAATCTTTATCTCTGATTGCCTGCACGGCGTTGGAAATAATATTCATAAACACCTGGTTGATCTTTCCAGGCGAGCATTCTATCTTTCCGATATCTCCCAACTCTTTTTTAATAACCAGGTTTTGCGGAAACGTATTGCGTATTAGTACAAGCGTGGATTCAATTCCTTCATTTAGATTGGCCTGCACCAGATTCGACTGATCAAGGCGTACAAAGTTTTTTAAATTCTTTACTATATCGGCAGTGCGTTGTGCGCCTTCTTTAATACCGGCCAGTAACGATCTGATTTCTTCTGCTATGTAGGGTACGTCTATTTCATTTTTAAAATCATCGATGGATTGTAACTGCGAAGCAATATCGTTGTTGGGGTCAATATTTTCATACCTGTTCAGCACTTCAAAAATATCGTGTATATCTAGCTCAAGCGGTTTTACATTAGAGGCTACAAAATTAATAGGGTTATTAATCTCGTGCGCCACACCTGCTGTAAGCTGGCCCAGCGAGGCCATTTTTTCAGAGTCAACCAGTTTGGCCTGCGCCATTTTTAATTGCTCAAGCGTTGCTTTCAAATCTGTATTGGCTTGTTGCAACTCTGTTGTGCGGGCTGCCACTTCTTTTTCAAGATGTATGTTTTGTTCTCTTACGAGGCGCTCGTTTTCATTGGCCATTTCCAGCGCTTCATTGCGGGCTATATTTTGTTCCCGGCGGTAGATGTTTATTTTGTTTGCTAATGCCAGGGAAAGCAGCATAATTTGAAAAGTGGCACCAATTTCAAGAATATAGGCTGTAAAATTGTTGTAAGGAATTATATTCGTCGTACGTAAAACGTATATGATTACGGCAAATAAAAATACAGAAAAAGCAACCAGGAAAAATTTTGCCGGCTCGTAATCTTTTCTCATTAAATTAATACCCGCATAAATAGCAAAGGCGGACCCAATGGCTGCGATCAGGTTGATTGTATTGAGCGCAATAAAAGAATAGCCAAAGAAATGCAATAGTAAAGAAACACAATAGGCTGCAATAAGCAGGTTGAATATTCTATGCAGGGTTATATAATGCTTTTTAGTTTGCAAAAAACTTTGGCTAAAAAGTGCTGTGGCAATGCCTGAAAAAATTCCGCTTATATTCAAGCTGTTAACTGACAGCCAGGTGTCGTTTGGCCATAGAAATTTGAATGCATAACCAGTTAGGTCAAGCTGTGCAATCCCTACAGCTACAATGTAAATAATATAGTACAGGTAGCTTCTGTCACAGGTGGTGAGGAATAAAAACAGGTTGTAAAAGAACATTATAAATAAAATGCCGCAAAACAGACCTATTATTAAAAATTCATTGCGGCTGTCTTTTTCTACCTGTTTGCTGTTGCCTATAAACATTGGCAGGTGCATTGGGCTTATGGATGATATACGTAAATAAATATCTACATTACCGTTAATTGCTATTTTTATGGGATAAATAAAATTAGGCACATCCACAAATCTTTTGTGAAATGGTTTAAAGTGCCCAAGTCTTACAGAGTCAGATATTTGATTGTTAGCATAGGCGTAAATACTAACATCATCAAGTAAAGGGTTTTTAATAAGCAGTTCCAGGCCTTCTTCGTTTGAGAGGTTTGTAATATTAATTTTTGCCCAAATGACACTTTTTGTAATGCCTGGATTATCTAACCCTGTTAGTGTAAAATTTTTTTTTATAATGTCGTCAATCGTTAACGAGTGGGTATGATCCAACAGGATAGAGATGTTTTCCAGTTGCTTTAATGTACCATCATAAACATTAGTTTTGTTTTGGCTAAAGAGCAGTAAGGACTGGAACAAGCACGTTAAAATAAGAATCAGTCGTAAAGATTTCATATGTCTAATATATTTCTGGCGGCACCCAGTTTAAAATTTTTGTATCGAACATGGCCTGATACATTCCCTTTGGCCCGCTTTGCCATAAAATTTGGTTTGTGTTTTCTCTTAACTGAATGATATTTTCTCTTTCCTCTTCAGTAGCCAGGCTTAAGTCATGTATGTTATGTAGTTTCATAAGCGTTGCTATAAAGTTATCTTTGGGATAATAAAAAGTACCGTTGTTTCCAATTGTGTCAACCAGTTTTAAGCCCATTTTATAAGCCATTCTTACCGTACTTGGAGCGCACAATACGTATAAGCTGCTTACAGTAATTTGGCTGGTAATGGCAATGCTTACTTCTGACAGAAGCCTGCTGCCAATTCCCATACCTGCAATTTCCTTCGAATTCCACAACCCACATATTTCACATGTTCCGCCATTAAGAAAATCATTATATATAAGATCATGAATTCTGCTATCATATTTTGAAAGTGCTGTTTCAACTGGCAGCGGGTATTTACCACCCACTGCCTGAACCTTAGCGCCTCCAAATATTTTTTGGGTATCGGGATCTTCTGCCACAATAACAATGCAGTGAGGGTCATTTACCCATTCCGTATTATCAGAAGTAATTTTAATAATACCGTAATAAATTTCCAAAATTTTTCTATGTCCTGTAATAAACTTTTCACAGGTTTCCGGGTCATCCGGAGCCCTGAAAGCTCTTATACGAATCATATATGTTTATTTTATCAGTTCATCAAAATGAACAAAAAAACGTCCTGAATTTTTAAACTTTCCCAGTAATATCCTTCTGCAGGTATCAGTTACCATAGCCGCGCCAAGAGTGACGGAAGACGATAATTGTGGCCATCCGGTAATCGTATGGTTTATCTGGGCAAGCGAAAATTTCATTTCGTCAGATATATTCTCAAAGCCAATAATTTTTACTAAATATCCGAATTTTTCTTCTGTAGTTAAATTTTTTAATTTCAAAAATATTTGATCGTGTGGCTGGTTATCCAGTTCTTCCAGTTTACCGTGGAAAATGGGTCTTTGCTGTTCCAAGTCAAAACGTTCAATATCAAGCATACCCAGGTCATTGGTATCCATTACCACTGGTATTTGAAACTGCCTTGCTTTCAGCCTGCTTAATATTTTTATAGGCAGGCTGTCACATTCTTCTACCAAAACATCTGCCTTTCCCCCGCCGGTTAAAAAATCTTCAATATTACTTTCAGTTATACCTTCCTGCCAGCACCTCACTTTTATGTAAGGATCAATTTCTGCAATTTTGCGGGCCGCGATAATTACTTTTGGTACGCCAAGGTCCTGAATGCGCGCATTCAGCCGGTTCAGGTTGGCCAGTTCTAGGGTATCAAAATCTGCCAGGCAAAGTTCGCCACAAATACGCTCTGTGGCGATAGTTTGAGCAATCGATTGTCCTACTGATAAACCAATGATTGCAATTTTTTTTGTACGCAGCACCTCTATTTCCTCAGGCGCAATTTTGAACATATTACGATTGGTTCTTACCGCAATAAAATCATCTTCTTTCAATACATGTACAAGCTGGTTGCTCCATGGGTAATACACCCAGTTTCCATAGCTTTTGGCATCAGTACCATCAAGGTATTCGGTTATTTTTTCTTTTAATTGATTTTCAGAGAGTTTTTGAGAAGGATTTTTTATTTTTACGAGCTCTTTAAGCTGACTAAGAATGGTATCATGAATTATTGCATTATTTTGGTGCAGTAGTTGTTCATACTTTTCTTTACCTTCTGTAGTGCTGATTGAAAAAATTTCGGGGTTAAATGAATTGTCTTCAAGCATGTGGTTTAAGGGAGTGCTCATGTTACATGAATTTTAAAACCTAAAGGTATTACAACTTAAGCAGACTTTATGGATCATAAAAAATCAAAAATTCTATATGTAGATGATGAGGTACATAACCTAAACGCTTTCAGGGCAAGCTTCAGGCGTGATTACGAAGTATTCACAGCCATTAGTGCAGCCGAAGGCCGGAAGGTGTTGGAAGAAAATGAAATTCACGTCATTATTACCGACCAGCGAATGCCGGAAATGACAGGAATAGAATTTCTTGAGTCCATTCTTGAAAAATATCCTGACCCTCCCAGAATTTTACTGACAGGCTATGCCGATATTAACGCTGTAATTGACGCCATCAACAAAGGCAGCGTATTCAAATATGTACAAAAGCCCTGGAACGACGAAGAATTAAGAGCTACCATCAACAGCGCCTTAGAAATTTATTTATTAAGCAAGCAAAAAGAAGAGTTGACAGAAAACCTGATGCTTACCAATGAACAAATGGAATTTTTGCTGCGCCAAAACCTGCTATCTTAACTGCGATTCTCAAAATATTGTGGATAATTTGTTTGTAAGGGTCTAAAATGCCATCTTTGCTTACATCAACAGGGCATTAATCTAACGACAATTTCTATTTACGATGAGGGTTATCACGTTATTACTATTCTCCATTTTATTTTTTGTTTTTGAAACCGGCGCCTCCAACAAACCAGGCCATAAAAATCCTGAAGAAAAATCTGCAACAAAGCCGAAGTACGATACACATGTACGCACAGCGGCCGGTCACGGTGTAACGCCCATAAAAAATTCCAGGCACTTAAATACGTACGTAAAAAAGAAAAAGCTTACTCCGGCTAAATGCAATAAAGGCTGCACCATAAGCAAGCTCACTCATAGCAAAGCATATTTAGTGCCGCAGGCCAATAGAGTGCTGAATGATATTGCCAAAAGCTTTTATGCCAAAACAAAAAGCTCGTTTACCGTTACTTCTATGACGCGCACGTTGGCAGATCAGCACAGGCTACGCCAGGTGAACAGTAACGCTACAGATGGTTTAAGTGCTCACAATTTTGGTGCTTCTTACGATATTTCTTACATCAGGTTTAATGGAAAAAAAGGCCGCAACTCCAAACTTGAAAAGGCCCTTGAGAATATTTTAGCACAATACCAGCGCCAGGGAAAAATTTATTACATAAAAGAAAAGTGGCAAAGCTGCTTTCACATCACCGTGCGCAGTTAGTAACGTGGCTGCAAAACGGCACACCGTCGGCTTCCGGCTTTCGTTTTCAACAATAAAGCCCATTAATTGTTACATTTGTAGTTTAACTTTTAGATATGATTAAAACAGGCAACCCGGTTGTAAGTATTTACACAGAAATGACTCCTAACCCCGAGACGATGAAGTTTGTGGCAAACAAACTCCTGTATCCGGGTAAAAGTATTGACTTCCCTGATGCGGAAAGCGCGAATCCATCGCCTCTGGCAACAGAACTATTTGGTTTTCCGTTTATTAAAGCCGTTTTTATAGCAAGTAATTTTGTTACGCTTACCAAAACTCCCGATGCGGAGTGGATGGATATTACCCCTTCTGTAAGGCAGTTCTTAAAAGATTATCTTGAAGAAGGAAAGGCCGTTGTGAATGAAGATGAAGTTGTGGAGATAAAAAGAGAAGGCGGCAACGAAGTAAGTGCAGATGACGATGATGTGGTGAAGCGCATTAAAGAACTGCTTGAAAATTATGTAAAACCTGCGGTGGAAATGGACGGTGGCGCAATACAGTTTAAAAGTTATGATGATGGCGTGGTAAACCTGATGATGCAGGGTTCGTGCAGCGGTTGCCCTTCTTCCATGATTACGTTAAAAGCAGGTATTGAGGGAATGATGAAACGCATGATACCTGAAGTGAAAGAGGTTGTGGCAGAAGCGGAGTAAGCCTTATTTTGAAATCTTTCCTAAATAAAGATTCTTTGAGAAAAAGACAATAAAAATTTAGATCCAAACGTCATCAATTGCTGATGGCGTTTTTTTTATAAAATGCGGCTAATATATTTGTTTATTACAGGCGGTTTATTAATGGCTTTGAACAGCTGTACTTACATGCACAACCCCATGCGAAAGCATACCCGCCTACTACAAAAAGGCATTCTCTTGGATTCCACATCTTATGTTTACGACCTGCCTTATCCACCCGGCACATCTTATTTGATGATACAGGGATACTTTACACATTTTACCCATAAACGTCGCGCCGCGCTTGACTTTAAAATGCCTGTTGGATCTGTGGTTGCTGCAGCAAGAGGTGGCGTGGTGCTGCGCATAAAAAATGACGGGCGGCAGGGCGGCATCAGAAAATCAAACAGAGCGCATGCCAATTACATTGTGATTCAGCATGCCGACAGTTCGCGCGCTGGATACTGGCACTTAAAATATAACGGTGTTTTTGTAAATGTGGGCGATAAGGTTGAAAAGGGCCAGCCAATTGGGCTGAGCGGAAACACAGGCTACACCTATTTTCCGCACCTGCATTTTATTGTGTGGGAGTTTGATAGCGATAGAAATTTCACGCAAATACCAACCAGGTTTCGAACAGCAAACGGCGCGCAATACCTCAAAGCCATAAAACGATACGAAAATCCGCTCTGACAGCTTAACTTAAACACATGCATCCCGATAATAAAAAAAACCTGTTTAAAAAAGTGGTCATTATAGGGCCGGAAAGCACGGGAAAAAGCACGCTGTGCCAGCAATTGGCCGATCATTTTAACACACGGTGGGTGCCTGAATACGCCCGTGAATATCTTTTGAAAAATGGTCCGCATTATACTTTTGAAGATTTGCTAATAATAGCAAAAGGGCAGTTGGCAATAGAAGATAAGTATACTGAAATGCAACGCAGAAGTGCTTCTCCATATTTATTTATTGATACCGATATGTACGTGATGAAGGTGTGGAGTGAATTTGTTTTTGGTAAATGTCACGTTTTTATTTTACAGGAAATTGCGCGCAGAAAATATGACCTGTACCTGCTTTGTAAAACAGACCTGCCCTGGGTAAAAGATGAACTGCGCGAATACCCTGATGTGGAAACGCGTGAAAAGCTGTATGAGATCTATAAGCACATTCTAAGTAATCAAAACACGCCTTGGGTGGAAATAAAAGGTGATTATGAAGAGCGTTTGCAAACAGCCATTGAAGTTGTAAAAAGCCTTTAAAATGGATTTAAAAATAAAACAATGTTCCGGTGTATATATTTTAACAGCCAGGCAATTGCTGCCGGTAACTATGGAAGAGGCTTGGGATTTTTTCTCCTCGCCGAAAAATCTGCAGGCCATTACCCCCGCTAATGTAAATTTTAAAATTACATCTTGCAGCGATTGCAGTGTTTATACAGGAATGATGATTGCTTATAAAATACAGGTAATGCCTATTATTAAGAATAACTGGATAACCGAAATTACCAGTGTGCAGGAAGGCCGACTGTTTGTTGATGAGCAACGCAAAGGCCCTTATGCGCTGTGGCATCATGAACATCATTTTGAAGAAGCTGAAGGCGGCGTGCTGATGAAAGACATTGTAACTTATAAATTGCCACTGGGCTTTTTAGGAAGGCTTTTTGCAGGCAGCATCATCAAAAATAAATTGAAGGAAATTTTTTCCTTTCGCTATAACACGCTGCAGCAAAGGTTTTCAGGCGTTACTTAAGGCCAATCACTTTTTGTATATCCCTGTCTGGCCGCAAATAATTCATTTGCTGTACAATTTTTCTGCTACGGGACTGTATGTAGGGCGAAGGTGGGTTTACCGTATATTTTTTAGGATTAGGAAGCGCAGCAGCAATTGCAGCCGCCTCGTAAATACTTAAAGATTTAGCTGGTTTTTTAAAATACGTTTGTGCGGCCTGCTCAATACCAAAAATACCACGTCCCATTTCAGCAACGTTTAGATATACTTCCAGTATGCGCTCTTTACCCCATATTTTTTCAATCATAAAAGTAAAATAGGCTTCCAGGCCTTTGCGTGTCCAGCTTTTGCCCTGCCACAAAAAAACGTTTTTAGCTGTTTGCTGGCTAATGGTGCTGCCGCCACGAACGCGGCCAGGCTTACGCTGGTTGTATTCCATTGCTTTGCGAATACTTTTCCAGTCAAAACCAGTATGATCGGGGAATAGCTGATCCTCTGAAGCAATGACAGCAAGCTTGGCGTTGGGTGAAATATCAGCGCCGGTTGCATTTTTGCGGTGAAACCCATTGCCCCTGATGATGCTGACTATCTGAGTAATAGTAACGGGAGGATTGACCCATTTCAGCACAACTATATATACCAGCTGGGCTATAAACAGAAAAAGAAAAGTTCTTTTAATAAAACGCCAAATTCCTGAAACCACTCTCATAACTATGCCCTGCAATTTAATAACTAAGCGGTATTAATAGCGCATAATATACATTAAAAGCTAAAGTTGTTTGTGCATTAAATATATAAATGCTTTACTTCGTGCCTTACTTTTTAGTTTGCACATTTTTTTTTATTTTGTAAGCACACTAATTTTCATTTTATGAATATGGATTTGGTTAAGTTGTTGAGAGCTCCCGGTAGGGACGGCGGCGGTGGTTTCGCAAAAAAACTGATCATCATTACTGCGCCAAGCGGTGCAGGCAAAACTTCCATCACACATTATTTGTTACAGAACATTCCTATGCTGTCATTTTCTATTTCTGCGGCTACACGCAAGCCCCGTAAAGGCGAGGTGAATGGCAGAGACTATTATTTTATGAGCCCGGAAGAATTCAACAGCAAAATACAATCAAACGATTTTTTGGAGTGGGAAATGGTTTATGAAGGCAAATACTACGGCACGCTGC
Organism: Bacteroidota bacterium; assembly: GCA_023423285.1. GTDB lineage: Bacteria > Bacteroidota > Bacteroidia > Chitinophagales > Chitinophagaceae > Niabella. The sequence continues at coordinate 388 of JAFAFV010000050.1, read as the reverse complement.
GCAGCGAATTAGACCGGCTTTGGAACATGCAAAAATACCCACTGCTGGATATTGATGTAAAAGGTGCTATACATGTGAAGGAGCAGTTTTTAGGCGATTGCTTAACCATTTTTATTGAACCGCCATCAGTAAGAGAGCTTGCACGGCGGCTGGCCAGCCGGGGCACAGAAACCGATGAAATGCTTCAAACCCGCATTGCAAAGGCGGAGTATGAACTTTCCTTTAGCAAAGAGTTTGATAAAATTGTGGTGAACGCTGATTTGCAGGAAGCCTGTGCTGAAGCGGAAAAGATAGTAAAGCGCTTTTTAAAATTATAAGGTACCAACGTCTGTTTTATAGTAACTGTTTTATCTTTATTGCATGGATCTTACTTTAATACTCTGGATCG
>JAFAFV010000046.1 GCA_023423285.1 Bacteroidota bacterium | reverse complement strand
TATTCTTAACACTAAAAATAAAACACCATGAACACGCAAGTTTTCGAAAAACTGCCCTTCCCCAACCTTTCCCTTTTATTTACTTTTAAAAGTGCATGGGCAAGCGATGCTATTGACATTAATGCCCCGGTTACAGGCAGCCAGTGGGACAATGCAGGCATTTATAAATTCCCCAACGGGCTGGTTATGGCTAAAAATGACGCTAACTTTCTATACCTGGTTTTAGATGTTATCGGCGATACGGCAAATGACCCCGGTGATTATTTCTGGCTTTCGTTCGACAATGATAAGAACCGCAGTATTACCTCAAACAAAGATTTGAATTACGGTCTATGGCCAAATCAGGCTCCTAAACTGTCGAGGCAGTATTACCTTGGCCCGGGAAGGTGGACGGGTATTTTGAACACACCAAGCCCCTCTGCCGTAAAAATGGAGTTTGGCGCTTCCAGGTGGTCTGACACTCCTCATAAAATATGGAAGTTCAAAATACTTTTATCAGAAATAGGTGTAAATCTGGCCATACCATTTTTTACACCATATACTTATTTTGGATTCAGGCTTCACTCTCCGGCACCAAATATTACGTATGATTTTCCGGCTGATTTTTTTATGAATTTCAGCAAGCTGAAAAAATTAGAGCTTTCCAGAAAGCCGGCAATCTCACCGTCTGACCTTGGCCCGGTAATTGGCTCTGTAGGCCTCATACCCACAACAAAAATAACTGGCGGCCGCGCCACAACAGCCAGTAATTACTTTGTTGCTGTAACCAATGCAGCTTTTGGAGGCACGCTAAACCTAATTGGTAACCGAACTAAAATAGGGACATTATTTGCGGCTAACAACAAAAAATATAAGGTAGAAATTAAGGGTCCCGGCCAGTCTGCTTTTTCGCCATTGGTTTCTGCATGGACCAATTACGTATGGAATGGTACTGACTATGTGCTGCAATCTTTTTCTGGTACTGATGGTAATTATGTGTTGCCGAACCCTGCGCTGGATTTTTCTATTGATGATCTTTTAATTCAGTTTCCCACAACGGGTTTGCCCAACGGAATTCATACTATAAAAGTGACATTTTTTGTAGGTACAGGCACTACCCCGGCTGATTCGCAAATACTTGACCTATATATTGACAACCACCTGCCTGTTGTAAATATTGAAAAAATAAAGCATGGAACCAATGAAGTCTCCACTTGCGCTATTGAGCAACTGGGGCCTTCGCCAGATGGTTTCACCTTTGAAATTACTGCGTCTGATGTTGAAGGCAACCTGCTGGGCGTAAGTTTTGTTGCACAGGCTGGCAACGGACAAAGTTTTAACCTTTACTCAGAAAATTACGATGTGAGCAAAGGAAACTGGGCAGGATTTATAAACAAACTGGTACCGGTTTCAAATGCATGGCGGCCTGGTTTTCAATGTTCATACAACTTTAGCCTTACAGCCACAGCCAGAACCACGAATGGCTATAGTTACATTGGCCATACAAATTCATTTAAAGGGTTAACTGTTTTGGTATAGTAGTCTGAAAAGAATGCTCAAACTGCACTGATTTTTCACGTGCAGTTTTTTTTTCTGCCTATTTTTACCCAAATCAGTATATGCCGACCAAGATAGCCATTTTTGCCAGTGGGGCAGGAAGCAATGCCCAGAAAATAATTGATCACTTTCGGAATAATGAAGAGGTGCAAATAGCTCTGATTGTTTGTAACAATCCCCTTGCCGGTATACTTCAAATCGCAGAACGCGAAAAGATCAACTCTTTATTAATTGAGCGGCAGCAGTTTTTAAAAGGCGACGCCTATTTACCTGAATTAGAAAAGGCGGGCATTCGGTTTATTGTTCTTGCAGGGTTTTTATGGAAGCTACCACAAGTTCTTATTGAAGCTTTTCCTCAAAAAATAATCAATATTCATCCTGCATTATTACCAAAATACGGTGGTAAAGGCATGTATGGCCAAAAAGTGCATGAAGCAGTCATCAACTCTGGAGATGCTGAAAGCGGCATCACCATTCATTACGTAGATGAACATTACGACCACGGCGATACAATCCTGCAAGCTACAACAGTAGTTGAAAAAAATGATACACCCCATTCCCTTGCACAAAAAATACACGCTTTGGAACACAAACATTACCCGCTTGTAATTGCTGAACTGCTTCAAGGGATGAATCAACAGCCAGAATAAATTGCGATGTTTTTTATTATTGGTTCAAAATCTTTTACATTCTATTTGCAATTTCTTTAGTTGCTTTGCCGTCCTTTAATTGGTTTTGATAAAAAGATACTTCATCATATTATGTATTTGTCTTTCAGGTGTTTGCCAGCAAGCTATAGCGCAGGTAAATATTAAAGGTTTAGTGCTTGACAGTTCGGGCTTGTACCCCATTCAGTCTGTTTCTGTCTTGTCATCCCACGGCAGCGGCACTTTAACAGACTCTAACGGTCATTACAGTATTGTTTTAAGCGAAAGCGATTCAATCTGGTTTAGTTACCTGAACAAGCCAACCAAAAAATTTGCTGTAAAAGATATTAAAACCCCGTTTGCATTTAACATTGCCATTCAAACCTATATACCTATTTTACCTGAGGCCAGAACGCGTAACAGAAACTATCGACAGGACTCGCTGCAAAACCGTCAGGACTATGCTAAAATTTTTAATTATGATAAACCAGGGCTTTCTGTTGTTTCTGGTAATGGTACAGTTGGGATTGGGTTAGAAGATCTGGTAAATTCTTTCAAATTCAGGCATAATAAACGCACTCTTGCCTTTCAGGAGCGGCTTATTTATCAGGAGCAGGAGGGATATGTAAAATACCGCTTCAGCAAACTTTTGGTACGCCGCATTACCCAGGCTGAAGATGAGGAAGAACTGAATACTTTTATGTTGATGTACCAGCCCTCTTACCTGTTTACCATGCGTGCAGATGATTACACCTTTCATAAATATGTAAAAGATTCGTGGGAGCGTTATAAGCTTGGTCTGCGGCCTACCCCCCTGTGGCGGGAAGGAGAGACAAGTAAATATTAATTCCGAAGGCATTAAGTATGAATAATCCAAGACTGAGCCCGTTGCAATGAAAAACAACAACCAGCTCACAAATGCAAGCCTCCGGCAATTGCGTGCATAGCACACCATACGCGCACCAAAGTTGTATGGGGCAAGATTGTAAATTCAATAATCTTCGTATTTTACGGCCACTATGGCAAAATTTCTGCAATTTATTTTTCTGACGATCTTTTTTATCCCGGCAATTCATGCTCAGCAAAATCGTTGTGATATTCTCATTCGCAATGGTAAAATTTTAGACGGCACAGGCAATAGCTGGTATTACGGCGATGTGGCAGTAAACGGTTCAAAAATTGTTGCCACAGGCAAAAATCTTGCCTATACAGCTAATCGTACGATTGATGCAGCAGGCTTAATTGTGTCGCCAGGCTTTATTGATGTGCACACGCATATTGAAGGCGATGAAAAAGCAGAACCTGAGGCAAAGAATTTTATTTACGATGGCGTAACCACGGTTATTGCAGGTAATTGCGGTGCATCAAATATTGACATTAACAAATATTTTAACTGGATAGACTCTTTCAAATTGTCAGTAAACGTGGGCAGCCTTATTGGCCATAGTGATGTACGCAGAGCTATAATGGGCCGTGCCAACCGGGCAGCTTCAGCACAAGAGTTGCAACAAATGGAAACGTTGGTGCACAAGGCTATGCGCGATGGCGCTTTGGGCCTATCAACCGGGCTTATTTATGTTCCCGGAAGTTATGCAAACACTACTGAAATAGTTGCATTGGCAAAAGTGGCGGCTCAGTACAATGGTGTGTATGCAAGCCATATGCGCAATGAAGGCGATGAAATAACGGCAGCCATTAACGAGGCGCTTACGATAGGCAAAGAAGCTAATATTCCCGTGCAGATATCGCATTTTAAAGTAAGCGGCCAGCACAATTGGGGGCGTAGCAAAGAAACACTGGCTATGGTGCAAAAAGCACGGCAGGCTGGACTTGATGTAACAATTGATCAATATCCTTATACGGCCAGCAGTACTTCTATAAGTACATTGTTGCCCGACGAGTTATTGGCCGATGGGCAGGACAGTGTGCGCGCGCGTCTGCAAAGGCCCGAAGCAAGAAAGTATGCGGTAGATTATATGCTGGAAAGACTTAGAAAAAGGAAACTGAAGCATTTTAGTTATGCGGTAGTAGCTAATTATAGCAAGAACTCCGAATACAATGGTAAAAGTATTGAAGAGATCAACCGAATGATGGGCAGAAAGCATAGAGCCAAAGATGAAGCGTTAACAATTATTGATCTGCAGTTGAACGGTGGCGCCGGCGCAGTATTTCATGGAATGGGAGAAGAAGATGTAAGATACATCATGAAATATCCTTTCAATATGTTTGCCAGCGATGCCAGCATTCGGGTATTCAACCAGGGAATGCCGCACCCGCGCGGATATGGAACCAATGCGCGCGTTTTACAAAAATATGTTCGGCAGGAAAAAGTATTGAGCCTTGAAGAAGCTATACGCCGCATGACCTCATTACCTGCTCAAAAATTTCAGCTTAAAGACAGGGGATTGCTGAAGGAAGGTATGGCTGCAGATATTGTAATATTTGACGAAAACAACGTTGCCGAACTAACCACATACGAAAAACCCCATGCATACAGCAAAGGGTTTGTATATGTATTGGTGAATGGTGCGATTACTATAGATAATGAAAAGCACACCGGCGCAAGAGCAGGAAAAACACTTACCGGCCCGGGGAAAACTTTATAACGATTCAATTGATAGCAACTCTGTTTTGCCGGTCTTTGATTCAGACTTAACCATACCAAAGCTGGGTACAAACCAGTCGGTTGATTCAATGACCATAGAAGGCATAGGTACCATCATCTTCATGGCTGTTTTTGATTTGGATGTAATTTTGAATGCATCCCAACTACCGGCTGGTGTGGTAACTTTTTCTTTCGCCACCACTTTTCTGTCGCTTACATCCATTTTAATATTTCCTTCTATCCCACTCATCATAAAATCCATATCCAGCGATCCATCGGGTAGAATTTCTCCTACTTTTAAAGCAGATGGGAAATCCAAAGAGGAACTGTTGGATTTTATTTTTACATCTGTAAAAGCAGAATTGGTGGGCAGGGCCATTTTCATATCCATCATGAGTTTTTCACCATCACAGTTAACCGAGCCTGTGCTGCTGCCGATGAGTTTATCTTTTTTATCAAAAATTTCTGATACGTAATTTGAGGTATAACTGCTGCCAGATTTTTTTACATCGCTGATCTTATAAACAAGTTTGCCGGTTAACTTTCCTTTATTGTCGTAAACGCCCATCGTTATTTTTTTGTTAGCCTGAAAAAGGTAAAAATCGCATTGTGCATAGCAAAAAGAAGAAATCAGTAAAAGGCAGGCGGCCAAACAGAGTTTTGTTTTCATGTTCATTTTTAAGGCTCAAAATACAGCTTTACACTTGCTGCGGCTATCGCCAAAACATGTGATGTAAGATGCAGGGTTGAGTAAAAAACAGCAGTTTTATTTGATGACGATTTTTACGTTTTTTACGCGGTTTTTTTCAGTTTCGAGCACGGTAAATTCAAAATCCCCGGATGCTAAAACGTCGCCGGCCTTTGGCAATTCGCCCAACATCTCGTTGATAAGGCCGCCCAGCGATTCGCTTTCACCTTTGATAGCGTCAAAAGTCTCAATAGGTAAGTTCATGGTTTTGCAAACATCATGAAGCATAGTTTGCCCTTCAAAAATATAGGTGGTATCATCAATTTTATTGGCTTGGTGATCGTCTTCATCATCAAATTCATCTTTGATATCTCCCACTACCTCTTCAATAATATCTTCTAAAGTAACAATACCGCTGGTGCCGCCAAATTCATCTACAACGATGGCAAAGTGAATTCTTTTTTCCTGAAAATCTTTCAACAGGTCTTCAATCAGCTTCGACTCAGGAATAAAATATGGTGAACGTATTTTGCTATGCCAGTCAAAATTATGTTCGTCATTGTACATGAAAGGCACCAGGTCTTTTGTGTTTAATATGCCAACAATTTCATCAAGGCTTTCTTTATAAACCGGCAGGCGTGAGTATTGCACTTCGTTTATCATTTCAATGACTTCTTCAAAATTAAGGTTGTAATTCAGACCGCTAACATACAGGCGGCTGCGCATTATTTTTCGTACTGATATTTTTCCAAACTTCACAATTCCTTTCAATATATTTTTTTCCTGCTGTGATACTTCATCATCGCTTTGTATGTCAATAGCCTGGTCAAACTGCTGCATACTTATCTGTTCAGCACGGTTGGCACCCACCCCCCGGCCCAAACTTTCAGCAAATGAAACCAGTGCCGCGCTAATGCGTCCAAATAGAAAATGAAACGACCGAACGATCATGATTAGGAAAGGCCATTCATAAACAAAGCGAAGATTGTTTTGAGCAGCCCAAACCCTGGGAAAAATTTCTACAAGAAACAATAATAATAACGCAATGAGCAAGAACTTCAGAAATATTGAAATCGTGCTGTGCAAATATGCATCGGGTACATATTGGTTAATGAGATAGTTAGCTAAAACAATAATGCAGATGTTTACCAGCGTTTTGGCAATAAGCATGGATACGAATAAGGCCTTTGGCTCGCGCAGCAGTTCCAGTATAAGTTTTGCCGAGCCCTGCTGTTTTGTTTTAAGCACATCCACATCTTCTTCTTCAAGCGAAAATATGGCTGCCTGTGTACCGGAAATGGCAAAAGAAAAAACTACCAGCAATGAAAGCCCCACCACCAGCAGGGTGGTATTAAGCGTAACTTCTGATAACTGTGCTAATACTAATAGATTTATAAATGCGGGGAAATAATCGGTTTCCAATTTGTTTGATTTAGTGAAAAAATCTGAACAGGCATCTTATTAAAAAGACATCGGATCAATGTTTCCCATATCCTGCTGCGAGTTGTCATCATGCTGCATGCCTTCAGTTTTTTTATCCAGCATAATGAGGTTTTCACCCACAACTTCGGTAACATATTTTTTTACACCATCCTTATCTTCCCAACTGCGTGTACGCAGGCGGCCTTCAATATAAACAAGGCTTGATTTATGCAAAAACTTTTGTGCCAGTTCTGCAAGTCCGCGCCACAAAACAACCGTATGCCATTCGGTTTGAGAAACCAGTTTGCCACTCCTGTCTTTAAAAGTTTCGGTAGTGGCTAGTGGAAATTTTGCTACGGCAATATTTCCTTCCAGTATTTGTACGTCAGGATCTTTACCTAAATTTCCAATCAACATTACTCTGTTAACGCCTCTCATATATGTTTGTATTTATCTTTAAATGCGCGTGTACTCAGCCAAAGTTTCAACTAAAATTATATTTTTTTTAGCTGATGGTAAAAAATTATATCAAAGTTATTTTTATTCATGTAATCGCTGAGCATTTTGGGGAAAGCCAGCGTTTGCAGCAACTGACTATCCACCCAAAAATAATTGTCTCTGACGGTTGGTTTTTTTGCAGCCCTTATTGTTATAAAAACACTTTTTATGGTTTGGTGAGTTAGTTTTTGGCTAAAAATTTTGCTTACGGTCATTACATCATTTTTTGAATGCAGCCAGCCTTTTTTTATGCCAGTTTCCACTACTGTTTGGGTATTTTGGGAATCATTAGTTTCAACTAAGGGAAACTGATGAAGGCCCCGCCAGATATCTTTTTCCACCCTTTCCTTCACCACAATTTTGTTTTTATAAGAAATGATAAAGAAATAAAAGTAACGGGTTCTTTGCAGTATCTTTTTTCCCTTTAAGGGCAACATGTTTATACGTTCGCTGTGAAAGGCTGTACAATATTTTTGAAAAACACAAATATGGCAAAGCGGAGCAACAGGCTTACAGATAGTAGCGCCAAAGTCCATAATCGCCTGATTGTATTCCCCCGCATTATTTTTATCCATTAACCGGTTGGCAAGTTGCATAAAATATTTTTTGCCTTCTGTATTGTCAATAGGTGTTTCAACTCCAAAAATACGCGCCAGCACACGGAATACATTTCCGTCAACTACGGCATGGGGTAGGTTGAAAGCAAATGATGCAATAGCTGCGGCCGTGTAGGGCCCAACGCCTTTTAAGCGTAAAATCTCTTCGTAGGTAGTTGGAAACTGCCCCTGATACTTCAAAGAGATGTGTTTTGCCGTGGCAATCAGGTTGCGGCAGCGGGAGTAATATCCCAATCCTTCCCATAATTTAAACACCTCTGCGTCACTTGCATTTGCTAAATCATTGATAGTTGGATAGTTATTGACGAAATTTTCATAATATTTTAAGCCTTGTTCTACCCTGGTTTGTTGTAAGATAATTTCACTAAGCCATATTTTGTAAGGATTTTTCTCCCCTTTCCAGGGCATGCTACGTTTATTGAGGTTTTTGTTCCATTTTAGTAATATGGCAGCAAAACGGTTGGAAAACAATTTATTATGCATTAGATTTGCCAAAATTTAAATTTATTATTGATATATCCGAAGTTTGGATTAAAAATTGAGGTAAAATTATAAAAATAAGGGAGTTATAAATTTTTTTGGAATCATTCTATTTCATAAACCTTAATCTTAGTAATTATGCGAAAAGCAGATTTGGTCAACAGGATCTCAGATAAAACCGGTATTCCTAAGGTGGATGTTTTGGTTACGCTTGAAACAATGTTTAAGGAAGTTAAGGATACACTTGCCTCAGGAGAGAATATTTATATAAGAGGATTTGGTAGTTTTATTACAAAGAAAAGGGCTGCTAAGATAGGCCGTAATATTAAGAAAAACGTCGCGGTACACATTCCGGAACACTATATTCCCGCATTTAAGCCTGCAAAAGAGTTTACCGCTGATGTAAAAAAATTGAAAGAGCCAAAGTCTGATAACGGTCCAGGTGAAGATGCAGATTAGTAAATTCACCTCTTTTAATAATAATAGGCCGGATAATATGATAAATATCTAAACTTTTTTAGGGCACAGGGGTTACATTTGCAGTCTTCCTAAATTCCAGATTGTGAAAAAACCTCAATACATAACAATATTTATAAGTATAGCAGCACTGGCGCTGCTTTTTGCATTTGGTAAAACTACGCATAAGGCAGAGCACAGCCCTGATGATGGTCACGATCATTCGGAGCATGCGCATAATGCTGGTACTGAAGACTTAAAGTCATCTATAAAAATTGACAGCCTGCTTGTTGAATATAAAAAGCATCTTCCGGCAGATCAGGGTTTACGGCTAGACCTATTGGAAAAATCCATCACCCGGGGTGACGTAAAAGACCAACAAATACATGTTTACCACCAGCTTGCAAACTTCTGGCGGGACACCGGCAGCAATTTTATCCCATACTCCTGGTATACGGCCGAAGCAGCAAGATTGGAAAATTCAGAAAAAAGCCTCACCTTTGCTGCCCATTTGCTTTTAAACGGGCTGCAGCAACAGCATGATGCCGAATTAAGAAAATGGATGGCTTTGCAGAGTAAAGACCTGTTTGAAAGATCTTTGATTTTAAATCCAGATAATGATTCCTCTAAAGTAGGTGTGGGTGCCACATATATTTATGGCGGCATATCGCAAATGCCAATGGAGGGTATTAATAAAGTAAGAGAGGTGGCCGACAGAGACAGCACCAACGTGTATGCGCAAATGACATTGGCCATGGGTGCCCTGATGACAGGGCAAACCGAGAGGGCGCAGGAAAGGCTACTGAGGGTCACCCAATTGCATCCGGATAATGTAGAAGCAGCACTTTTGCTGGGAGATTTATTTGAAAAGAAAGGAGATAAGGCCTCCGCTATTGAATATTATACCAAAGCATTAGCGCTCATAACACGGCCAGATATTAAATCCGAAATAAATAACAGAATTTCGGAACTGAAGAAATAAGGCATAATACCGGTAACCTGTCACTCCCTTAACCCGTATACACGGGCCGGAAATGATGAAGCACCGGGTAAACCTGAAATACATTTCAAAAAAATATTTTTAAACAAATTTTTAAATTTTTAACTATGCCTTGCGGTAAAAAAAGAAAACGTCATAAAATTGCGACGCACAAGCGTAAAAAAAGATTAAGGAAAAACCGCCATAAGAAGAAGAAATAACTGAAAAGTTTCACTTTTTTCTTATTGTGCAGGTAGTATGTAACTTTTGCTTTATGGCAAATGTTACATGCTGCTCAGCATTATTATTTTTCGGTTATTTATGTAGAGTGTGTAACTGCTTGCCTGCGCCAATTGCCATATAAAAGACTATGCCGCACACCAGCATAAATAACCGCAATTGTTTCACACGGGTATTTTTATTTATTTGACTGGTGATTGAATGAACAAGGAAATTATAATTAACGCTGCCCCCACAGGCGTGGAAATAGCGTTATTGGAAAATAAAAAACTGGTGGAGCTGCACAGCGAAAAAAACGATGCGCGCTTCGCAGTTGGTGACCTGTACCTGGGTAAGGTTAAAAAGCTTATTCCAGGCTTGAATGCCGCATTTATTGACGTGGGTTTTGAAAAAGATGCGTTTTTACACTACACTGATTTAAGCCCCTACGCAAAATCTCTTTTAAAATTCACCAACATAGCTATGAATGCCACCGACCAAAACCCTGTGGATTTTTCAAAGTTTGTAGTGGAGCCTGAGATTGTAAAAACAGGAAAGATCAACGAAGTACTAGGCGGTAAACCCCACGTGCTGGTGCAGATCTTAAAAGAACCTATTGCGGCCAAAGGCCCCCGCTTAAGCTGTGAGATATCGCTACCCGGCCGGTTTGTGGTAATTACACCTTTTAATAATATTGTTGCAGTATCTAAAAAAATTCATTCTTCTGAAGAAAGAAAAAGGCTGCAAAAAATAATAGATGCCGTAAAACCAAAAAATTTTGGCGTAATTGTGAGAACCGCCGCAGAAGGAAAAAATACAGCAGAACTTTACGAAGACCTTACCAACCTTACCGAAACCTGGAAAACCATTGAGAAAAACCTGAGAGGTGCTGTGGCGCCCGCAAAAATTTTAAGCGAGCAAAACAAAACCAACAGCATTTTGCGCGACCTGCTTAGCCCTGATTTCAATAAAATAGTTACCAACGATAAAAACATTTACGCCGAAACAAAAAGCTACATACAAAAAATAGCGCCTGAGAAAGTAGATATCGTAAATCACTACACCAGCCCCGGCAGCGTATTTGATAGCTTTGGCATTACCAAGCAGGTAAAAGGCTCTTTTGGCAAAACGGTAAACCTCAACAGCGGGGCTTACCTGATTATAGAACACACCGAAGCACTGCACGTGATTGACGTAAACAGCGGCTACAAAAGTGTAAGTAATAACCAGGAGCAAAACGCGCTTGAAACCAACCTGGAAGCTGCCGAAGAAATAGCCCGCCAACTCAGACTGCGCGATATTGGAGGCATCATTGTAGTGGACTTTATTGATATGAAGCAGGCTGAAAATAAAAAGCTGCTGTACGATAAAGTAGAGGAATTTATGCGGGCCGACAGGGCAAAGCATTCTGTATTACCCATTTCAAAATTTGGGCTAATGCAAATTACCCGCCAGCGCATGAGGCCGGAGGTCAACATTAACACGCAGGAAATTTGCCCAAGCTGTAATGGTACAGGAAAAATTTCTTCCACATTGATACTGGAAGATGAAATTGAAAAAAATCTTAGCTATCTTATTACGCATAAACACAAATCGCTGAAATTAGCAGTACACCCAATTTTGCATGCATTTCTTACCAAGGGCATGTGGTGGAACAGCATTATTGCCAAATGGAATAAAAAATTTGGACAAAAAACCCAAATTGAAGCTAACTCTACATTCCACCTTACCGAATACCGATTTTATGATGTAAATGGCGAGGAAATAAAAATGTAAAGTTGTGGGGATTAATAGTAGGGGCTTATCATTAAATAGATGACTGGTCCTGTTAGCGATACATAAAACCATATTGGCCAGGTGATCCTGGCTATTTTTTTATGTACTTCATATTCGCCAATAAGGGCGCGGTAAGCGGTAAACAATATGAAAGGCAATATAACGGCCGCCAGTACAATATGTGTGATGAGTATAAAAAAGTATAAATACCGAATGGCGCCCTCTCCGCCAAACCTGGTATCACCCGCCAAGAGGTGATGCGCCACATAGCTGATTAAAAATAAAACAGACAACCACATTGCTGCAAGCATCACGTTCTTATGTAATACCAACTTGCGTTGCTTTACCGCTATTAGTGCCACTACCAAAAGAACGGTAACAATGCTATTGATAACTGCATTGATGGCTGCAAAAATGTGTATGTCAAATCCCACATCCACATTCAGCCGGGTGCGGCCCAGCGCAGCAATGAGTAAAAAAATGATAACTGAAAACGTATAGATCAGCAGTTTAGCTTTCCTGTCGTTCTTCTTCCAGGTGGTCAACATCCTTCTTCTTTTTAAACATGATTAAAAAAACGCCCACACCCATTGTGGCTATCAAAAAAACAATGACAAGCGTTTTAAGTTTGCCTGCCAGTGCGCTTTTTTTATTGGGATTTTTCTCAAGCGTTAATAAAACAATATCTCTTGAAAGCCTTTGTATATCTGTAGAGTCAAGGCCATGATAATACCCGCGAATGCTGCGGGAGCTGTCAATCAATACAAAATGATCTGTATGTATAAAACTGGTGTCAATCCCTTTGCCATCCACCACGGCCAGTTTTAAATCGTTCAGGGCAATGTCGTAAATGGTTTTTTTATCACCAGTAAGCAGGTCCCATTGTTCTGGGTTGATCTGAAACCTGTCGGCCCAGGCTTTTAAGCGCGGCACTGAGTCCCTTTCAGGGTCAATTGAAAAAGAAATAAACTGTATGAAGCGATTGGTTTTGCTGCCCACCCTTTTGGCATTTGTAATAGATTGCTGCAACTGCTTCATATTTTGTGTGAGCGGCGGGCAAATGGTTGGGCAATGTGTAAAAAAGAATTTAGCAATTATAATCTTGTCTTTATACTTGTCCAGCGTCACCTTTTGTCCAAGTTGGTTGGTAAGTTCAAAATTGCCCAATTTATGCCAAACCGTATCAGTTATTGTTTTTCCCCGCTCTTGTTTATAAATCACACTATCAGGAAAATAGTGCGGCGGCATATGAACGGCATCGCTGCTGAATATCTTCATTGCGAAGTATGAAAGTAATGGCAGCAGTAATGCCATGATCATTGCGAGTAAGGCCTTCTTATTCAAAGTTTAATTTTTAAACATTCTCAAAGCGGCAAAAGTCGTAAATACACTCAAGTTAAAAAAAGATTTGTACAGGGTTATTGCCAAAATTTAAAACAGTTCGTTAGCTTAACACAATCTTGTGTACTTATGTTTTATAAAGTTTCAGTTTGACTATATTTACAGTTAACGCATAAAAATTTTATAACCCTCAAAAAATTATTTTATGGCTGCAAAATCAGCACTCCTTTGTTTTTTGGCGAGCGCAATCATAGCCACTTCCTGCAATCAGAAAGAAGGAAACACAAACCCTCCAGGCAATGGAAGCGATTCGACCTATCCGCCGGTAGAGACCAAAGCTCCAAACAGCCCGCAAAATAAACCTGCATTTGAAGGCCAAACAAGGGCGCCCGGTGTAAAAACAAAAACAGAGCTGGATGTAAAAGTGCTCACTGACCAACTTGTAAATCCCTGGGGTATTGTGGCATTGGCAGACGGACGCTTTTTGATTACTGAAAAAGCCGGAACTATGCGCATTGCATCCAATACAGGCCAGGTGAGCGCGCCAATTACCGGGCTTCCGGCTGTAAATGCAGCAGGGCAGGGCGGCTTGCTTGGCGTAAATATTGATCCCGATTTCTCAAGCAACCGCATGGTGTATTGGAGTTTCTCCGAAGATCAACCCGGCGGAACACTTACGGCTGTAGCAAAGGGCCGCCTTGCGGATGATGAAAAAACTATTGAAAATGCCACGGTCATTTATCGTGCTTTGCCTGCTTTTAGCAGTACGCTGCATTATGGCTCACGCATTGTATTTGATAAAGAAGGTAATCTCTTTGTAAGTACCGGTGAGCGCTCCGATAAAGAATCGCGCCCACAGGCGCAGCAATTAAATTCTGCACTGGGTAAAATTGTACGCATTACAAAAGACGGGCAGCCGGTAGCCGGAAACCCTTTTATTGGCAGAGTTGACGCAAGGCCGGAGATTTATTCTTATGGACATCGAAATATACAGGGGCTGGCCATCAATCCCGCAACAGGAGAGCTATGGAATAATGAATTTGGCCCGCGCGGGGGAGATGAGGTTAATATTATAAAACCCGCGAAAGACTATGGCTGGCCCACCATCACTTATGGCATTGAATACGGCGGCCAAACAATCGGTCAGGGGCTTACTCAAAAAGAAGGTATGGAGCAGCCCGTGTATTACTGGGATCCGGTAGTTTCGCCCACCGGAATGGTTTTTTATAATGCTGATCTGATTCCGGAGTGGAAAAATAATCTCTTTATTGGTTGTCTTAGCGGCTCGCATATAATAAGGCTGGTGATAAAAGACAATAAAATAGCTGGTGAAGAAAGGCTGCTGGAAAAAGAGAATCAGCGTTTCAGAGACGTAACTGTAGGTAAAGACGGCGCTTTGTACGCGGTGTGCGACGGGCAGAAGGGAAGGCTGTACCGCATCGGAAAGAAATAGGCTGGCAGGTTCGAAACAAATACAGATCACTCAGGTGTTTCATATTTTTTGAAACGCCTTTTTTTATATTCTATTATTTTTTAAATTTATCAAAATGAAAAACACCTTTGGAAACATCGGTAAAAATATTCCTAAACAAAGCGCCATTTATCAAACTACTGCTTCCCCTTGTTGCAGGCATTGCAGTTCAATATTTAGTGGGGTTTGATATATTGATACCAGCGTTGATTGCGGCTGCCGCCATGCTGTGTTTTATTTGCTTTGCGTTTCTTTCGCCGTATCTAAAATTGAAACTTGCTTTTATTAGAAACACTTCTCTTGCTTTGCTGGTGTTTGCTTTGGGTCTTTTTTTATTTATAATAAAAGATGTACGGTATCACAAAAGCTGGTTTGGGCATCAGTATCAGCAAGGCCAGCTTTTTACAGTTTCGCTGCTTGAAAAACCGGTAGAAAAGCCAAACTCTTTCAAAGCCGATGCGGAAGTATTGTCGCTGACAGACAGCATCGGCAATGACTTTGCTACCGGCCGTGTGATTGTATATTTTAAAAAAGATACATCAATAAAATTCTTAAAACCCGGTTCCCAAATAACCTTTAAAAAATCTTTACAGGAAATTAAAAATTCAGGTAACCCGGGCGCGTTCGATTATAAACGCTATGCATTATTTAACGGCATCACACATACGGTTTATTTAACCGGTCAGGATTATGTTCTGTCTGAATCTGAAAACATCAGTTTTTTCTCCAAAGTGCTAAACGATATGCGGGCTTATGTGCTTCATATCGTCAAACGTTTTATCCCAGGTAAAAAGGAGCAGGGGCTTGCCGAAGCGCTGCTGATCGGATACAAAGATGACCTTGACCGGGACCTGCTGCAATCTTACACCAATACTGGTGTGGTGCATGTAATTGCAGTTTCGGGTATGCACCTAGCGCTCATTTTTTGGTTGTTGAACCTACTTTTTAAACCCTTGTTGAAGCGGCGTGCTACTGCATGGTTGCACCCGGTGCTTATTATATTCATACTTTGGATATTTACATTTGTTGCGGGTGGCGCCGCATCAATCGTTCGTGCCGCAGTCATGTTCACCTGCATTGTATTGGGTTCGGCTTTTAAAAAGAAAGCGTCTGTTTATAATACGCTGGCTGCTTCTGCGTTTTTATTGTTATGCTACAACCCTTACTGGCTGTGGGATGCCGGCTTTCAACTTTCTTATGCAGCAGTATTGAGTATCGTCATTTTTTACAGGCCTTTATACAACATGGCTTATATTAAGAATAAAATGCTGGACGGTATTTGGCAACTTTTGTGTGTAAGCATGGCAGCGCAAATATTAACAACGCCCATCGCGCTATATCATTTTCACCAGTTCCCAGTTTATTTTTTAATTACCAATTTACTGGTGGTTCCAGTCTCAAGCATGGTGCTGATTGGTCAATTGGTACTGGTTATGCTTTCGCCTATCGCAGTTGTGGCAGTTTTCCTGGGCAATGTACTCTCGTCAGTTATCTGGTGGATGAACAGTTTTATTGAAACCTTAGAAGGTTTTCCTTTCGCAGTTTGGGAAGGTATTCAAATCAATCTTTTTCAGGTTGTTCTTTTATATATGGCCATCATCGCAGTTGTCGTGCTGCTGTTATCAGTTAAGTATGATGAAATTGTTTTTGGAAATAGAAAAAGATGGCTGTGGCTTGCGCTCGTATCTACTGCAGCTTTTTTAATGGTTAATGCCAGCCATTTGTACAGTGCATCGCAACAGCGCACAATGATAGTATATAATATTTCGAAACACGATGCAATTGATTTTATTGATGGTAGAAGTTTTGTTGCTGTTGCAGATGCCGCATTATTAGAAAACAAACGGCTCATAAGCATGCACCTCCAGCCTGCAAGAACGTTTATAAGGGTGCAGCCTGTTGATTCAGTTAACGGCTTATCAATATCAAAAAACGCCATTAGCTTTTTTAATAAAAGAATTTTAGTTGTTAATAGTACCCTCAGTGCCAATGCATATGCGCAAAACAAAACAGAAGTGGATGTTGTGGTACTCGCCGGCAACCCACGACTTTACATTTCTGATCTTTTAAAAGTGATTATGCCAAAACAAATTGTAATTTCAGGATCAGCTCCTGCATGGAAAGCTCGTTACTGGCGTCAGGATTGTGATTCAATGCAAATTGCTTGTCATGATGTGGCGCAAAAAGGCGCTTTTGTCATGAGCCTGCGATAACTTAAATTTGCGGCCTCATCATCATTTAGCAACATGAACAAAAAAATTAAATCAGCGCTAATTTCTGTTTATTATAAGGATGGCCTGGAGCCGGTTGTTAAAGAGCTTTCAAGGCTTGGCGTTACCATTTACTCTACCGGAGGCACACAAAAATTTATTGAAGAATTGGGGATTGATGTCGTACCTGTAGAAAAGCTCACAGGTTATCCTTCTATATTAGGTGGCCGGGTTAAAACGCTGCATCCATTAGTGTTTGGTGGTATTCTTGGCCGGCGTGACCTTGAAACGGATGTGCGGGAAATGACAGAATATAAAATTCCTGAAATAGACCTGGTGATTGTGGACCTGTACCCTTTTGAAGAAACGCTTGCGTCTACTGATGAGGAAAAATTGATCATTGAAAAAATAGATATTGGCGGGCCATCAATGATACGTGCTGCGGCAAAAAATTTTAAAGATGTATTGGTAGTAGCTGCAAAAAAAGAGTATGAGCCGCTTGAAGAATTAGTGAAATCACAGAACGGAGAAACAACCGTAGAACAACGCAAAAGCTTTGCAGCCAGGGCTTTTGAAGTGGTAGCACATTATGATGTTGCTATCGCTCATTATTTTGCAACGGATGATGCAAGGTATTTTTTACAATCTGTCAATGCTCCCAAAGCCATGCGCTATGGCGAAAACCCACATCAGCAGGGTGTTTTCTTTGGCAATCTATCAGAATTATTTGAACAATTAAACGGCAAAGAACTTTCTTATAATAACCTGGTAGATGTGGATGCAGCCATTCTGTTGATCAGTGAGTTCATTGAAGAAAAAACTTCGGATAAGATTTTTGCCATTATCAAACATACCAATGTGTGCGGTGTTGCAGCGCGTACTTCTGTTGCTGATGCCTGGAAGGATGCACTTGCCGGCGACCCCGAAAGCGCTTTTGGCGGGGTGCTTATTACCAATGCTACTGTTGATGAAGCTACTGCACTCGCCATTAATGAATTGTTTTTTGAAGTGCTGATATCGCCATCATTTGATGAAAAAGCGTTAACTATTTTAAAATCTAAAAAGAACAGGATTCTTTTGCAACTCAATCATCTTCCTGCTGCAACACAACAATACCGCTCCATGCTTAACGGTGTATTAAAGCAGGATATAGATAAGGGCAACTTTAGTACATGGAAGGAAAGCGGCGGCCGCGAAACAACGGATGAAGAAAAAGCAGACCTTGCATTTGCAAATATTATTTGCAAGCATTTAAAAAGTAATGCCATTGCGCTTATAAAGAATAAGCAACTGGTTGGCAAGGGTTGCGGGCAAACCAGTCGCATTGACGCGCTGCGCCATGCTATAGAAAAAGCCAGGCAGTTTGGCTTTAACCTGAGCGGCGCTGTAATGGCAAGCGATGCATTTTTTCCGTTTGATGACTGTATTAGAATGGGCCATGCAGCGGGTATTGAGGCGTATATTCAACCAGGCGGCTCCATTCGCGATAAGGATTCCATTGCATACGCTACAGCACATAACTTAGCGTTGATACTCACAGGCATGCGGCATTTTAAGCATTAAAAGCGCAGCTTTTTGCATAAAGAACTATTACTCAGCTAATTTGTTATTGGTACAGAACTTGCCCTTAATAATAAAAATTTTGCTATGGATATAAAAGTAAATACCGATAACCACATTACCGGTTCTGTTAGCATGAATGAAAGATACGCTGAAGAACTAAAGAAAAAACTAAGCCGCTTTTCAGAGTATATTATCAGCATAGACGTGTTTTTTGCAGATGAAAACCGGGGAAAGTCAGGTACTGACGATAAGCGATGCACTATTGAGGTACGTCCTAAAAACATGAACAACGAAGCGGTTACGCATTTTGCCGACACGCTGGAACATGCGTTTAACGGCGCTGTAGATAAACTCAGAAACCTGCTTGACGCACGCATAGGCAAGCTGCAGGCCAGATAATTTTTTCAGATAAATATTCTCACAACATCAGTCACACGTCAATTGTAAAAAATTGATTGGCACAGTGATGCCATGAGTTATATTTGCCCAAACTATTTATTATGGAATTAAAAGCTACTTTGGTTCAGGTATTACCGTTACAAAAAGGTGTAGGAAAAAACGGTGAGTGGAAAAAACAGGACATCATCGTACAAACCGATGGTCAATATCCTAAAAAGGTTTGTGTTTCTATTTGGGGCGATAAGATCAACGAACAAATATTACAGATAGGTAAGCAACTTTCTATTTCTTTTGATGTGGAGAGCCGTGAATTTAATGGCCGTTGGTATACAGATGTAAAAGCTTGGAAGGTGGAGCCCGCCAATGCTGCAGATAATAATGCTTATGCAGATGCGCCGCCACCTGACACTTACTCTGACCTGAACAGTTCAGGAGACGATCTTCCTTTTTAATCTGATGAATTTTAATATTTCTTTTATAGGCAATGCTATATCTTTATAAACATGATTCGTCAGGCATGAAGAAGTTTTTTCTATTTATATCAGTATCACTGCTCATCAGCAGTTGTAACCTGTTCAGTTCAAAGGAGCCACAGACAGATGACGACAGCACGGGCTATGATCTGTCTGAAAAGCATGACTCACTTAAGTTGAGACAAGATTCCACAGCGTTTTCCACACCCGATAAAGAAACGGTGTTAATGGAACTTACAAAAGATATTCTAACCATATTTAAAAATCAGCAATACGCCAAACTGGATTCTTTTATACATCCCACCGAAGGTGTGCGCTTTTCCCCTTATGCACACGTAAGCGCGGCTGATAAAAAATACAGTAAAGAAAATTTTATCAACCTTGTTACAAATGAAAGAAATAAAAAGATCAATTGGGGAACATACGATGGTAGTGGAGATCCTATAGTACTAACGCCTAAGGAGTATTTTAATAAATTTGTTTATGATGCCAACTTTGTTAATCCCGGGCAGGCAAAAGTAAATGAGATCATCAAAACAGGCAACACTATCAATAACCTGCAAAGCTTTTACCAGGGCAGCGATTTTACTGAAAGCCATTTTTCAGGAAGCAGTAAAACGGAAGGTATGGACTGGAAATCTGTAAGGCTGGTATTTAAACAAATGGATGGTAAGTATTACCTGGTTGGTATTGTTCATGATCAGTGGACGATATAAGCAATATTTAAAAGATGCTTGCATCCAGTAAAAAATCTTATAGCGGTTACATACCGCTATTTTTTTATATAATGAACACAATCAGGCTTACCATTAAATATTATCATGTTGAATAATACCTATAATTATGATGTGGCCATAATTGGTTCAGGGGTTGGGGGCCTTACAGCCGCTTGCTTGTTAAGTAAATGCGGTTTAAAAGTTGCAGTAGTAGAAAAAGAGCCACATGCAGGCGGATACCTGGCGGGTTTTCAGCGTAAAGGTTACCGTTTCGACACGGCCATTCACTGGTTGAACCAGTGCGATGAAAAAGGATTTGTTACCAAAATATTTAAGCTTATAGGCAGCGATCATCCTGTATGCAAAAGCTACAAAACCATTCAGCGTTACAAAGGGGATAGTACTGACTTTTTGCTCACCAATAACCCAGAGGAAATGATGCAGGCGCTCATCAGCAAATTTCCTGAAGACAGGAAAGGCGTCATTCAATTCTTTAAAGCATCTAAAAAAATTGGCCATTCGCTCAGCAACTTCAAAAAACTCTTTTTGGCTGATGAAGCTTTAAGCCTTACTGGCGGTATCATTAAAAAACTTACGCTATTAAAGTTTGCCTTGCCGTTTATTCCATTCGTAGGCTATGATGGCCATAAAATGAAAAAAGGATTGAAGAAATATTTTCGCAATGAAAAAATACATCAGATTTTTTCTGCCGAAACAGATCTTTTATCCTGCATGGTTCCTATTGGCTGGGCATACCATAGCGACTACCAATATCCACCTGAAGGCGGCGGTCAGGTAATTCCTGAATGGATGGTGCATTATTTAAAAAACCAGGGCTGTGAATTGTTTTTTAATGCACCTGTTGATAAAATATTAGTTGAAGATGGCGCCGCCACCGGCGTTTTAATCCATCATAAAAGTGTAAGCAAAGAAATTCGTGCAAAATATGTTATAGCAGCTTGCGACCTTGAAAAGGTTTATAAAGAGTTACTGCCTCCCGGTATCGTTCCGCAAAAAGTGCTGCAAAATTTAGAAGGGGCTGAAACCTATGCATCATCTTTTACCGTAAGCATCGCGCTTGATTGCCCCGCAGAACAGCTTGGCTTTGGCAACGAAATGATCCATCTTTTTAAAGAAGATATTCCAAAGGAAGCGCACAATAGCGGTGAGCCTGAAGTTGCTGCATTAACCATCCTGGCACCATCAGTAACCGATAAAAGCCTTGCGCCTGAAGGATGCGGTACGCTAATGCTTTTTATGTCAGCTTACATGAGCCAGCATGACCACTGGCATACAGGCCCCGGAATGCAGCGTGGAACAGCTTATAAAGCCCTGAAAAATGCGCTGGCAGAAAAACTCATCAGCCGCGTGCAACAAAGCATTTCGCCCGGGCTGAGTGAACATATTGTTTTTTACGAAGTGGCCACCCCC
Source organism: Bacteroidota bacterium (assembly GCA_023423285.1). Classification (GTDB taxonomy): domain Bacteria; phylum Bacteroidota; class Bacteroidia; order Chitinophagales; family Chitinophagaceae; genus Niabella. The sequence goes on along the minus strand of JAFAFV010000046.1, from coordinate 5,125 downwards.
GTAACCCACTGGCGGTATACCGGCAATAAGATGGGTACTATGATGGGCACAAAGCCTTCCAAAAAAAATATGCAGAACAAAGTGGCAGGTTATAAAACAAAGGTGAAAAATTTATTTATAGGCGGACAATGGGCTGAACTGGGGGGTGGTGTGCCAATAGCTGCTAAAGCCGGCACCAACGCGGCTTTGCTGGTTTTAAAAGAAACAAATCGTCAGGCATATGATGAAATCTTATCTTATTTTGAAGATAAAAAAAGTATTGAAGAACTGAACCGGAAAAATATATTCAGCCCATACACCAATTGCTGGAAACGCAATAAAACAGCTGCGGAAAAATACTTCTATAAAGCAGCAACTTAAACCAACTCTTTTCGTAGCCTCGCTACGGGTATATTTAGCTGTTCGCGGTATTTAGCCACTGTGCGGCGCGCAATATTATAGCCTTTTTCCTGCAAAAGCTCTGTAAGCTTTTCATCGCTTAAAGGATGCTTTTTACTTTCACTTTCTATAAAATTACTGAGAATTTTTTTCACTTCTCTGGTAGATACTTCTTCACCACTGTCGGTACTAAGCGATTCGCTAAAGAAAAATTTAAGCCTGTAGGTGCCAAATTCTGTTTGAACAAATTTGCTGTTAGCCACGCGGCTTACTGTCGAAATATCAAGATTGGTTTTTTCGGCAATGTCCTTTAAAATCATGGGCCGCAGGTTGGTTTCATCACCTGTAAGAAAAAATTCTTTTTGATGATTCATGATGGCCGTCATTGTATCAAGCAGCGTATGCTGGCGCTGCTTAATGGCATCAATAAACCACTTGGCTGCATCAATTTTTTGTTTGATGAAAAGAACCGCTTCTTTTTGTTGTTTATTTTTTTTGCTGCCACGATCATATTCCTTCATCATATCCCTGTAGCCTTCGCTGATGCGCAACTCGGGCGCATTGCGGCTGTTAAGCGTGAGCTCCAGTTTGCTGTTGTTATTCATGATGAAAAAGTCGGGCACCACATAGTTTTCAGCCTTATTGATGGAGCCGATATTGCCACCGGGTTTGGGGTTGAGCTTGACGATCTGCATCATCACGGTTTTCAGTTCTTCTTCGGTAAGGCCCAGTCCGCGCTGAATTTTTTCGTAATGTTTTTTTGTAAACTCGTCAAAATATTTTTGTATGGCTAAGATAGCGGTATCCACATCTTTTCCTTCTGCCTTCTGGCGTTGCAGTTGCAGCATCAGGCATTCGGGCAGGTCTCTGGCGCACACGCCGGGCGGGTCAAACTGCTGAATTTTTTTAATGATCTTTTCCACCTGCGCTTCATTGGTCTCAATATTCTGTCTGAAGGCCAGGTCATCCACAAGCGCGTTAGTATCTCTGCGTAAATAACCGTCTTCGTCTATGCTGCCAATGATATGGTGGGCAATGCGGTTTTCTTTTTCGTTCAGCCGCAGCATACCCAGTTGAGACAACAGTGTATCGTAAAAACTGATCTCATTTCTTATGGGTGCATGGCGAGGCTCATCGTCATCTCCGTAATGATCATCACGAGTTTTATAATCAGCAATTTCATCGTCACCTTCGTGCACGTATTCGCTTACATCCACGTTGCCATAATCATCACTGCTATCGCGTTCTTCATACTCATCTTTTTCTGCATCGGCAAATTCATCTGTATACTCGTCGTTGTCTTTGTGATCGCCTTCATCAATTTCAAGTGCAGGATTTTCCTCTATCTCCTCTTTGATCCTTTCTTCAAGATTGGCAGTAGGCACCTGCAGCAGCTTCATTAACTGAATTTGCTGCGGTGAAAGCTTTTGTAAAAGTTTTTGTTGTAATGATTGTCCTAATGCCATATACCAAGTAAAGAATTTTTCGCATTCATCAAAAATCAGGCCGAATTCTTTGCGAATATACAAAACTCTGAATTGCGACCCAATTATTTAAAAGTAAATCTACTGTATGGGGTTGATTATAAAAGCAGTGAAATTACCGGCAGCTTAACAATGTATTGAAAACTGTGTATAAATTCAAGGGCAGATTATCAATTCCGGGGCTAATAAGCATACATTCGCAGGCGGTAAACTTAGTCAATTATTTAGTTAGTTTTGTTGTGCTGATGATTAAATGTAAAATCTCGGAAAGTATGAGAATGTTTTTTAATAGGGTTCTAACCGTCTTTTCCAATACAGTTGCCGCGCAGGTAAACCTTGCCGCAGTACAAAATAATATTTGAAAGGCACATCATCTTTTTAGCAAGCGACTGTTTGGAAGGACGCAGGGCTGGCACAGAAGTTTTAATAAAGAGCAAACCATCACCATCAGGTATAAACGTTGCCACGAAGAAAAAGAAGCATCAATTACTTTTTAAAAATGCAATATGGCTGTTTTAGCACTCAGGAACCAGGATATTATTGATGAATTTTTTGAGGATACAAAGTTGTTGGGCATTGTAACCACGGTTAAGGATTATCGTTTTTGCTGGAACCTGAACAACATGCTCGATCTGGATTTCCGCATTAATCATGACCTGGAAATTAAAGTGCATCGTAAAAGAAAATACTATTTTTCGGTTTACGAGTATCATGAGCCTAACTCTTCTTTACGTCATTATCTGTACAACAACCTTAATGATGGTGAATACCTGCTGCCTGAATTTAAAAACCTGGACTTTTTATGGCTGCTGAAGCATGATACTGTGAAACAGGAATTTGTTGAACAACTGATCGCACTTTTAAGAACCATACCGGGCGTGCAGTTGATTACAGAGCTTACAAATGAAAAAATAAAAAGTAAGGAGTGCCTGATCTTTTAAGCCTGTTCTTTTTTAGCTGGTAGCGTAAAACCTACTGTCGTACCTACGTTTTCAGTACTCCTGATGTGAATGGTTTGCTTGTGGGCTTCAATAATATGCTTACAAATGGCAAGCCCCAGGCCACTACCGGTTACGTCATGGCTGCGCCCTGACTCAGTTCTGTAAAAACGTTCAAAAATACGAGGCAGGCTTTTTTCATCAATGCCAATCCCGTCATCGCTTATCTCTATTAAAATTCGTTTATTATCCGTTTTATAGATGCCGGCCATAATGTTGCCGTGATTTTTACCGTATTTAATTGAGTTTTGAAACAGGTTTAATATTACCTGCCTTATTTTTTCCTTATCAGCGTTTACTACAATCGGCGATTCGTATCCTTTTTTGATACTGAACCTGATATGCTTGGCTTCGGCTTTTATGGAAATGCTTTCAAATGTATCTTTTATCAGGTCTTGTATTACAAAATTGGTTTTTATCAGCGTCAGTTCGCCTCTTTCCAGTTTGGAAATTTCATCCAGGTCGGCTAATAGGTTGGTGAGGCGCTCCACATGCCTGGCTGTTTTTGATAAAAATTTGTGATTCAGTTTGGTGTTGTCCATATCAGCGTGCAGCATCGTTTCCACATAGCTTTGAATGGCAAAAATGGGTGTTTTAAACTCGTGTGATAGATTTTGCAAAAACTCCCGCCTAAACTGTTCATTGGCTTTCAGGTCGGCCATTTGTTTTTCATTTTCATTGGCCCAGGCTTCCACATCTTCAGTTACTTCGGCAATGCTTTTTTTAGGTAGGATGTATTTGTAGTAAGTTTCTTCGCGGCGCGTGGCTTTGGTTTTGTAAATAAACTTATAAATGAGTTTTATCTTGCGGTAAATAAATCTTTCAAGCACATAAGAAATAAGCAAGTAGCCTCCCAATAGTAGTATAACGAAAAGCACCAGTGCTATGATCCAGTTCAGGTCAATGATAAACATTAACACGGTTACCGGGATGGCAATAGCAAGGGCTGTGTAAAAAGACAATGCTCGCGGAGATAAATTTTTAGGATCGTACATACCTGTAATGAAGGTAGCGGTTTTGAGGTTTTAAAGCAAATATGGCATCAAGGCTGCGTTTCAAATTTGTAGCCAACGCCTTTAACCGTTGTAATACAATCCAGTTCTAGTTTTTGTCTTATTTTTCTAATGTGCACATCAATGGTTCTGTCGCCTACAATTACATCATTGCCCCAAATGGCGTTCAATATTTCATTACGTAAAAATACTCTGCCCGGCTTTAATGCCAGCAGGTAAAGCAATTCAAATTCCTTTTTAGCCAGTACCACTTCTCTATCTCCAATCAGCACTACAAATTTTTCGGGGTCAATGGTAATATTGCCTACTTTAATAATCTTACTGTTATCTTTATGTACCCTACGGAGCAGCGCGTTCACACGGCTGATCAATACCTTGGGGCTAACGGGCTTGCTCACATAATCATCTGCGCCGGTTTGAAGGCCAGTTACCTGAGTGGTTTCATCATTAAGGGCAGTTAAAAACATGATGAGCGTATCTTTAAAAGCATCTTGCGCACGTAAAATCCGGCACACCTGTACGCCGTTTTTTTTAGGCATCATCATGTCTAAAATTATTAAATGTGGTTTATGCTTATTAGCTTTTTCCAGCGCTTCGTCCCCGTCTTTAGCGGTAATTACTTCATAGCCTTCCCTGCTAAGGTTGTATGCAATAATTTCCAGAATATCGGGTTCATCGTCTGCAATTAAAACTTTAAGCCCTTTACGATCCATTTATAAAAATTTATAGCAAACCTAACGGTAATTTAATTGATGATGAAATTATTGATATTAGTTTACGGAATCTTAATAGAAACTTAATACCATTGTGGGTTTAAGAATTATTTTTTGGAGCCATCGTTTATGGCACAATTTTTTAAGTATTAATCCTAAACAAATAAATTATGAACAAGAATACAAAAAGCGGACTTTTAGCATTAGGACTTGTAGCAGCAGCGGCCTGGTATAAAATGAGCCCTGAACAAAAAACAAGTGTAAAAAACAAAATATCCGGCTTTGGAGAAAGGCTGAAGGATAACTTACCACAAAACCTTAAAAATTTACCTCAAGACATTAAAAACCAGGTAACCCGCAGGTCGTCGCCAACCCTTGAAGAACATACCATACATCATTAGCAAAAAGGAATTGAATAGTCCTAAAATAAGTTGACAGATTTTAAAATTAACCGACTGCCTCTGGTGGTCGGTTTTTTTGTAAATGTACAATGTTTGGCGTTTTCATTTTTAAGGCCAGATGTGGTCTTTGGGTGTTGT
>JAFAFV010000017.1 GCA_023423285.1 Bacteroidota bacterium | reverse complement strand
GTCAATTGCATTTCGTACCAGATGGAAGGCAATGACAATTCCAGGTGCGGATCATTACAAAGAATGGGAAAACCACTGGCAGTTTTGTTGCCCGCCACCATCCAGTTGTTGCTGCCATTACCTGGGTCTGGCTTATCAATTTCCTTGGCTTTAGTGGTAAAACTGCTGCCAAAATAGGCGGCATCTGCATTGGCTGGATATTGTGGTTGCACTAACGGCGTGGGAAAGATGGCGCCTTTGGGCACGATGGGTACCAGCGAATCGTGTACCTGGGGATATAAAGTACTGATCTGCTCGTGTGTCAATACAGCCCTCAGATTGGTATACAGCAGGTCTTTTTCTCCTGAAGCAAGCATTTTACTCATCATTTTAAGCAACAGTGCAGTGCGCAGGTTGGTCCATTCTTCAGGTTGAAAATTGAGTAGTTTATACTCCAGCGGCAGCGCACTTTGGTTGAGTGTATTAATGTAAGCATTAACGCCCGCGGTATAAGCCGAATAAAACCCGAGCGACTGTGGATTTTGTTCCATGGCCCGCAAAGAGTTTTCAGCAGCATACTTCATGCCCAGCCGACGTTGTTCTTTATCAAAATTTACAGCTATGTCGCCGGCAATTTCACTGGCACGGCCTTCTGCGGCACGTGTTTGCAAGTCCATTTGAAACAATCTGAATTTGGCATGAAGAAATCCCTGTACAAAATAGAGGTCTTCTTCATTATCGGCAAATACATGAGGTACCAGTCTTTCATCAAAATAAACAGAAGCTTTACCTTTTAACTGAGGTAAAGAAAGGACTTCGTTATAATCATGCTCTACACTTTCGGCATTTTGCCAAAAACCCGCTTGCGGGCTTAAAAATTTTCCTGCCAGCATTGGCAGCGCGTTGCCCCATGGCCTGTTCATAGCCCAAATCAGAAGCAGGGTAATGGCAGCAGTTACTATAAATCGGGCAATTTGCATATTGGCTGATTGTAACAGCAAGTTAATACTTTTTTATTTTAGGAAATGAACAGTAGTAATGCCTTGCCAATATCGCTTATGTATAATTTTTACTCTTATCTTAAACATGTAAACCTTTTTTTCGCTTTGCTGTTAACTGTACATTCTTTACCTTGTTCATATTATAAATCAAATGATGAAGTACAAGCGTTACTGGTTGATCGCAAAAATACTTTTGACAGTATCTATGATAACCACATTGGCTTTACATGCCCAAAGCCAGTCTTTCATAACCGGGCTTGTTTTAAATGAAGCCAACAACCGACCCATTGCGCTGGTAAACCTTTCAATTGAAGGTACAAATGTAACAGGCGTCACCAATGATTCAGGCTATTTTAAATTGGAGGTGCCGCCCGGCTTGTATAATATTCAGTTTTCAGCGGTAGGCTATGCCACTTTTACCCAGTACGAAGTGCAGACCAGCACAGCCAGCCCAGTGCAGCTAAGGGTTTTGCTAAAGCCCGTCACCACGTCACTTGACGAAGTAGTGGTAAGAACTACCACTGGCAAAACCCGCGAAAGCCCTGTATCATTAAGAACTTTAGGCATTAATGAAATTCAGCGCAACCCCGGTGGTAACCGCGATATTTCAAGGGTAGTACTGGCATTGCCAGGAGCGGGAATTAACTCAGCTACCAATTCTTTCAGAAATGACATTATTATCCGCGGCGGCGGGCCTGGTGAAAATCGCTTTTTTATTGATAATATTGAGATCCCATCCATCAACCACTTTTCCACGCAAGGCGCAAGCGGAGGGCCTGTTGGGCTTATTAATGTAGACCTGATCAGGAACGTGAACTTTTTTACAGGCGCTTTTGAAGCCGGCAAGGGCAATGCTTTAAGTTCGGTAATGGATATTACATTGAAAGAAGGAAGAACCGACAGGTGGTCTGGTGCGTTTACACTGGGTACAACTGATATAGGACTGCGCGGCGAAGGGCCGCTGAGTAAAAATACGTCGGCCATTTTTTCAGCAAGAAGATCTTATTTGCAATTGCTTTTTAAAATATTGGAGCTTCCATTTTTACCTACCTATAACGATTTCCAGTTTAAAACACATACGAAATTGAATGATAAAACAGAGCTGTCATTCTTAGGCATTGGCGCTATAGACCAGTTTCAGCTCAATAGGGATGCCAACAAAACCGAACAGCAACTTTATATTCTGGGCAACCTGCCCAACATTGAACAATGGAACTATACGTTAGGAAGCGTACTTCGATTAAACCAGGAAAATGGTAACACACAATTTATACTCAGCCGTAATATGATCAATTATCGTTTCTTTAAATACACCAATAATGAAGACAACGACCCGTCAAAAAAAGTTAGCGATAATACCAGTCAGGATATTGAGAACCACCTGAAGATTGAGAGAAATATTTACAGCGGTAATTTTAAAACTAACCTGGGCGTAAGCGGCGTGTATGCCAAATATATTACTAATGCGTTTAATAAAATACCCACACCAACAGGCATTGTGGAAAGTAGTTTCGACGATCGAATTAATTTTTTCAGATATGCTTTATACGGTCAAACAGCGGCCACATTCTTTAACAGGCTCAACACCTCCCTTGGCGTGCGTTTTGATGGTTCGGATTTTACCAGCCACACGCGCAATCCTTTAAACCAGGCCAGCCCGCGCCTGTCGCTTTCATACAATTTAGGCAGTGGCTGGAGCCTGAATGGCAATACAGGTCTTTACCAGCAATTACCGACTACCACAGTGCTGGCGTACCGTGATAATAACGGGAATTTGTACAATCAAAACAGCCTTCGTTACACACAATCGCTGCACGGCGTATTTGGCTTGGAAAAAACGCTAGCCGCTAACCGTAAAATATCGCTGGAAGGATTTTATAAAAAATATAATCGCTACCCTGTAAGCCAACTCTCCGGCATTAGTCTGGCCAACGTTGGAGCAGACTATGGCATTATTGGCAATGAACCTGTAACATTTGACGGTAAAGGAAAAGCATACGGTGCCGAACTTTTTTTGCAGCAAAAATTATGGCGCAACTTTTATGGCTGGTTGGCTTACACCTATGTACGCAGCTTTTTTTCTAATGCTGATGGAAGGTACGCCCCATCATCGTGGGATCAGGTGCATCTGTTAAACATTGTGCTGGGCAAGCGCTTTAAAAAGAATTGGGAAGTTGGAATGAAAGTTCGCTATTCCGGCGGCAGCCCTTACACGCCTTATGATGCCGACCTGTCTTCTTTACAATCTTACTGGGATGTTAGCGGCAGAGGATTTTTAGATTATGACCGCATCAATACTTTGCGTATTCCTTCAAACTACCAGGTGGATTTCCGTATTGATAAAAAATGGTTTTTTAATAAGTGGA
>JAFAFV010000224.1 GCA_023423285.1 Bacteroidota bacterium | reverse complement strand
TTTATCCGCACTGGGCTGCTATCGATATGAAATCGATTTATAACATTGAGGGCATTATCATCCAACAGCGAAATTCGGCTACAGCCCTTGCAAAGGATGTGGAATTATACACAAGCCTGGATGGTGTGAACTGGACCTTTCAGACAAGGACCACGCTGGAAAACCGGGCGTCTGCTGAATTCTTCATTGATCTTCCGGCAGCTACCAATGCCCAACATATAAAAGTTATTGCGCTTAACTCATTTTCTGGCTCAGAAAATAACGTTGCAATGGCAGAATTGGGGGCATACATCAGGTAATCCTTTCCCATCTTATAATTTTATCAGGCTCCAATGTATAAAACGCATTGGAGTTTTTTTTGTCATTGATGTTAGTTCAGGGTTGATAGATCATAGTTCATATTCTCAAATTTATGAAACCAGGTTTTTTTTAAGCAGTGGATTGTAAATGGGTATTTTCCTTAAGGGAGTGGCTTAGATGCAATGTTTCCGCAACTATGAACTTTTAACAATGAACCATCTATGAACCATCATCCACCAAAAACAACAAAGCCTCATAAAATGAGGCCTTGCATGGGGTGTTTAAATGGTTAACTTATGCCGGAGCAAAAGGATTAAAATTTTCCCGAAAACTTTCCATTACTTAAGGTAATGTTGGTTTTGGTTGTATTATTCACGCAAAAAGCATCAAAGGTTCCTTCAATTTCCGTTTCAGTTAATTTGGTGATTGTAAAATTACCCGTGCTGGAAGCATAAGACTCTGCACCGGAGCCGGCGTTGGAGCTGCCTATCAATAGCTGGCCTTGCGTTGAAGCGCTGGACCCGTTTTCAAATTTACCTGTAATAGGACCGCTGCCGGTTGTAGCGCCCTGAGGAATGAGTAAGGTTAACTGTGCCGTGCTAAGGCGCGGCAGATTGGTTTCAACGCAGGTAAAAGTGATCTGTGTTTTGCTGGCGTTATTCACTTTTATCACCTTGGATTGCTCATTGGTATTGGATTTAAATTCATTCTTACCGCCAAATGAGCTGCTGGTATTGAACTGAATAAAGGCACCTCCGGAAGCCAGGTCATTTTTGCCTGTTCCTTCTTTTTTACAGGAAGCAAACATACTTGCTGTTAAAATTGCCGCTGCCAGCACGCATTTCAATGTAGTAAAGGTTTTTGTCATGATGATAGATTTGTTTAAGATTTATAAATTATTTCAGCTTATTCAGAAATTCGCCTGTATGGTATTCGATGAATTTTTTTCCCGCTGCATAAGCGCCGTCTGTATATTTTTTATCATCAACAGGTATCACTGTGGTTGATTTTGATGTGTTGTTGGCAGGATTGTACCAGGTGCCATAGATGGTTTTCACACCCACAAAGTCAGCGCTGTTCTTTGCAAAGGCCTGTAGTTTTTTGTCATCAATCACCCCGTCTATTCCCATTGACTTACCCATGGTTCCAACATAACTGCTTACAATACCGGCGCCCATTTTACCGGAGTAAAATCCTGCCTGGCTATTGACACCCACCACATCGTTCTGGCCCTTCATTTTTATTTTAGCGTTCTTCGTCATGATAATGGCTTCGTTGGCGGCCAGCCGCATATTGGTTTTTACTTTGATGTTAGCACCGGCAATATCCCAGGCGTCATTATCCTGCACAAAAAGTATAAACAAGTCAATGTCGGCAACCATTGCATCGTTCAGGTCTTTAGAAAGTTTTGCATGAACAAAAGTGGGGTTGTTTAAAAAGCCGCCTGATTTTTCTTTTCCTGATTTTTCTACTTTTTTTACAAAGTATTCAAAACCTGTAGGGCTTGATGCCAGCATGCCGGGAAACTGAGCCTGATTGATCTTACCGCCGGTAACCTTTGAAAAATCTGAATAGGTTTCAGTTTTACCTGATTCATCGGCTGAAATGATCTCAATACCGCTTGCCTTTAACTGGGCTGTAAAGTCCTGGTACAATCTGTCGGTAACACTTTGCACACCTGCTTCAGTTATGTTTTCAAGCCCTACTGATAAAGAGGAATGGGCATCGCCTTTATAACCGCCGCCCAGCATGCGGCCTCCCTGTTTAAAATCTTCCTTTTCGTTGTATACCTGGTAATTCACGGTAAAAGAGGCGATGTAAAGCCGTTTGGATTTTATTTTATTTAACCCGTAATCCTGATCTTTTGGTTTAAACTCGCCGAGGGTTTGGGCAATACAGTTGGCGCCAGTCAGCATGGCCAGAAATAGGCAAAGTACAATTCTCATAAAAATGTGGTTTTAATTTTACGAGCGTAAAAATAGCGCTGCACTGTTTGCCTACTGATGTGAAAAAAGTAGTATTTAAAAGCTACCTGCCGGTTTTAGATAATGCTTCAGCCCTTGTTTTCACCTGCAGCTTTTCATAAATATTGCGTATGTGGGTGCGCACGGTTTCAATGCTGATGAATAACTGACCGGCGATCTCTTTGTAGCGGAAACCTTTGGATAATAGTTGGAGTATCTCATTTTCTCTGCGCGAAAGTTCGTTTGAATATACCTGAGCGGTTTTGGTAGCGGCAAAGTCCATTACCACCAGCCTTGCGATCTGGCTGCTCATGGGCGATCCGCCGTTGTAAATATCTATGATGGCTTCAACCAGTTTTTCGGGTTCGGTATTTTTAAGGATGTAGCCAGTGGCCCCGGCTTTCAACGCGTTGAATGCATTTTCTGCATCATCATAACTGGTAAGTGCCATGCACTGCATTGCTGGGTGTAATGCTTTTAGTCTGGCAATTGCTTCAATACCTGATATGCCTGGTAGATTGATGTCGAAAAGCAGTACATCAACCGGCTTTTGCTGAAGGCAGGCAATGGCAGACTCGCCATCTTCAAAAGCATTGGTAACGTCAATTTCTTCCTGCAGGTATAATAAGGTTAGCAACGAGTTTCGTATGGTTTCTTCGTCTTCAATTATTGCAACTTTTATTTTGGTGGCATTCTTCATGTTATCTGCATTATTCTTTATCTGCGCTATCTGCGGGAGAGTTTTTTTTGAGCTATCTGCGGGAATATTTTGTTCCTCCTGATGCAGCTGATTTTTATCTTAATAATAAGTAAATATAAAGTCTTTTCATAATGCAATGTGCAGGTAAAAAAGTAGTATTTATATTTTGATGCCGTATTTGATCTCTGTTCCGTTTCCCTTTTCAGAAGTTAATTCGTAATGCCCGCCAATGCTATCCATACGGGCTTTCATGTTTCCTAATCCATTGCGCTTCCCCATTCTTTCATTAAATGTTTGATTGATATCAAACCCCAAACCATTATCCTGTATGGTAAACTGAACCACTGTTCCGCATACAGAAAGGCCAAGGCTGATTTGGGTGGCCTGTGCATATTTTAATGCATTATTAAGCGCTTCTTTGGTTATTAGCAATAATTGGCGGCGGTATAAATGGCTTAAGGATATGTCAGGTATCTCTTCAGGAAAATCAAAAATGATTTGTATAGGAATGTTTTCAGTGGTTTCATAAACATACTCCTTTAAATAGGCTGCCAGGTTTCCCAGCGTGTCATTTTGCGGGTTCAGGGTCCAGATGATCTCTCCCATCTTATCAGCCAGCCCTCTGGAAGTATTGCTGATTTCGTGAATGATATCTTTGGTGGGCGTATTGCTTTTTTTGCCTACTTCCGACAGCAGCGCTATTTTGCTTAGCCCTGTTCCTAATTCATCATGCATATCTCTTGAAATGCGCAACCGCTCATTATTCACTGCCAGTTTTTTTTCTATGATGCGTATCTGTTTTTCAAGTTTTCTTTTTAAATAGTATCGGGAGGTGAAGAATATAATGGCAGCAAAAGCAATCACGCACAATATTCTGAACCACCAGGTAAGCCAGAAGGGGGGCCTGATGACAATGGTAAGCAATTGCTGTGGCGCTGACCATGTGCCTTCGTTATTGGCCGATTGTATTTCAAAAACATAGTGGCCGTGGCCCAGTTTGCCATAACGCGCTTCAGGAAGCGTACCGGCGCTGATCCACTTTGGATCGTATCCTTTCAGCCTGTATTGATATTGGTTTACATCAGGATTGGTGTAGTCAAGCGTTGCAAATTTGATAAAGATATTATTCTCATCATAGTTAAGATGCACCTGTTTGAGATAATGAATACCCGTGTCGGAAGCCAATGGTTTTTCATTGATAAACAGGTCAGTAATGTACGATCTTGCTACAAAGGAGCGCTTAAAGAATTTTCTTTCATCAAACCAGTTAATGCCGGTTACACCGCCAAAAAAAATCAGGTGGCCGTCTTTATAATACGCGCCTGTATTAAATTCATTCGACTGCAAACCATGCTGCAGCCCATATTGCTCTACCGACCTAACAGTAATTTGGTCACCTTTAGAAAGTGTTATTTTATTAAGGCCTTTGTTCGTGCTGATCCAGAAACTATAATCGTCATCTTTAATAATGGCATAAATAAAGTCGTTACTCAACCCATCCTGCTCATCTATGATCTGAAGTTTTGTATCACCATCTTTTTGTATGACAATACCCACGTTTGTTGCATACCAGAAAGCTTTCCTCAACTCATCCCGGTACACATGCTTAACAGTGAGGTTAACTAGTCCTTTTTCTATGATTTTTATTTGGTTGCCGGTATTTATTTGTACCGTAACAAAGCCTTTGCCTTCTCCTTTCCCAATCACTACATCGCCGTTGGTTTTTGTGTATAAAGACTGAATGTCATTTTCCAGTTCCGGGTGTATCATCCCCAGGTCTGTCCATTGTATCTGTCCGTTAATGTATTGGATCAGATAGGTAGTGTGATGGGTGCCCAGCATAAACTTATCAGCAGATACCTGAGTAAAGCATTGAATTATATTATGTGTTCTGCCTTTCCGTTTATAGCCAATATCAACGCTGTTTACAAATGAACCTTTATCCAGGTCAACAATTCCTATACGTGAACCCTTGTTCATCCATATCCTGTTCTGTTTGTCTTTTTTTATAAAGAAGATACCATAAAAGCTGCTGTCCTTTGTTTTTTCAGGATCAAACAAAGTTTGGCATCCGCCCGTAAACCGGTTTACTTTCAACAGCCCTTTAGCGTATGTGCCAATATAAATGGATCCTTCAGTGTGATAAATTGCTTTTACCATCAACAGCGAACTTTCCCGGTTGGCAATGGCTTGCCTTGGAAAAGCGTTGAAAAGACTGGGTTTCAGGTTCAGAATACTGATACCGCCTCCTTCGGTGCCAATCCACAGGTTGTGAGAGTGGTCAACAGTTGTCGTATAAATAAGATTTGATGAAAGGCTGAATGGGTCGTTTTCAATATTGGCGTAACAGTTAAAAGTTCCTTTCAGGCTGTCAATAATGGCAAAACCATTATTAGGAAGGGTGGCAATAATTTTTCCAGGAAGTTTGACAGAAGGCACGGGTATCCATCCTTTTTTTATCAGATATGAAGGAATGACAAATGAAGCAGTGATCTTTCGCCGGTCGAGATTGAATTCATGTAAACGTTCGCCCGATACAAAAAGCAGGCTGTGCCTGCTACATACTTGAGGGTTGAGCAATGTGTGTATGCCGGTATTGAGCAGCAGCATATGCTGCCTGGTTCCTGTATTATATTGGTAAATGCTGTTTCCCCGCGTATATAGTAAACAGGCATTTGTAGAATCAGGCAGGTACAAACCAAAAACCTGTTCGATGGCAATCGTATAGTGATCCAAATTCAGCACATTTATAACTACAATGCCTTTAGGGGTGGACACAAAAAGATCGTTTTGTTGTATTCCTAATATTCTACAGTCAAGATCACCGCCTACGCGGTTTACCACAGAAAAAGTTTCAGTAGGCGAATGCATTTTAACCACCTGGCCATCTACAAGCATCCACAGGTTTTGATAATGATCCTGTACGATTTTACCACTTATAATCTTCCCCGGAAATCGTTTGGTACTCTTATCACGAAAGCTTTCCCTGTATTTTTTTATTTGCCTGCCATCATAACGGTTCAACCCGTCTCCGGTTCCGATCCATATAAAACCCTGGTGGTCCTGGAATATTTCTCTCACAGAATTCTGGCTGAGCCCTTCATTAACTCCCAGTCTTCTAAAGCTGCTTTGCTGCTGGCAAAAGGATAAGTGGCATATTAATAATGCACTGATAAAAAGCAAGAAATTAGAAGTGGTCATAAAGTTTGCGCCGGCAGGTTGTGCCAAATATAAAACATAGCGTTTAAAAAATTAGTAGAAAATTATAAGCCATTTAAAGTTGTTTTTAAATAGGCTGAAGCACCGGATGAATGAAATATCATAAGCCCGATATAATTACCTTCTATGCAAAAGAAACATTTGTGAATCACTTCAAACGTTGTAGTTGCTGTTAGTTTAAAATTAAAGAGTTTTAAATTGTACTTTAGTGAAGGTGTGTTCTTTTTATCAATTGCTATATTATCCTGTAAAAAGCATTGCTTCAATCATTGAATTGCTTCCGGGGACGGGCAAACTACCGGGGGTGTTGATGTATATTTCTACAGCTAAACCTTTATGCTTGGGTTTGTTGATGCGCGAAACTGCAAAAATTGTGATTGTTTATGGAGGATTTAAAAAATCATACATGGGTCAGGGTTTTGCGAAAGCAAATGATGAAATGCAGTAAATGAACTATAACTTTATGGGCTTCTAAAAGAAAAATAAGAAATGAGAATTCTCAAATACCTAACGGCTGCCATCAGTGTTTTTATTACATTACAGGTTACTGCACAAGTAAAAAACACACATCTTGTTCCACAGCCTTTTCACAAAGTGCAACTGCTTGATGGCTTCTGGCAACCGCGGATGGAAATTCTACAGCGAACCCTTCTTCCGTTTGCATTTGAAAAAACAGAGCCTGCCGTGGAGAACCTGCGCAGGACTGCTCATTTCCTGCAAGGCATCAAAGACAGTCTTCCCTTTGCCCATCGCTATGTTACTTCCGATCTGTATAAGGTGATGGAAGGGGCATCCTATCTTTTAAAAAATAACCGCGACGCCTTGCTTGAAAAGCATATGGATGCAATTATTGACATCATTGCCGGGGCACAACAAACTGATGGTTATTTGTATGAAGCGCATATTACGGGTGTGGCTAAGAATCATGCGGCGTGGGGCGGCGCGGGAATGGGCGACAAACCCTACTCCTGGGTGGTGCACAGTCATGAGCTTTATAATATGGGCCATATGTACGAGGCGGCAGTGGCTTATTACAATGCCACCGGCAAAAGAAAATGGCTTGATGTGGCTGAAAAGAATGCGCAGCACATCTACAAAGTGTTTTTTACAGGCGATAAAAATTACAACGGGGGAAAACCAGTCATGCAGGCGCCCGGCCACCAGGAAATTGAACTGGCACTAATAAAATTATACGAAGCCACCGGCAACGGCCTGTATCTGCAAATGGCAAAAAAATTTTTAGACATTCGTGGTGTTACCTATAAGCCCCACGGTGAGGGCGTTATGAGCCCTGAATATTCGCAGCAGCACCTTCCGGTAAAAGAGCAGCAAAAGCCCGTGGGCCATGCGGTGCGCGCGGCTTATCAATATGCTGGTATGGCAGATGTAAGCAACGCAACAGGCGATAAAAGTTATCTGCCCGCTTTGCACAGCATTTGGCAAAATATTACTGATACCCGCATGCATATAACCGGTGGCCTGGGGGCAGTGCACGGCATTGAAGGCTTTGGGCAGGAATATGAGTTGCCCAATAAAAATGCATACAACGAAACCTGTGCGGCTGTGGGCAATGTATTCTTCAATTACCGTATGTTTTTAATGACCAAAAATGGTAAATATGCCGACGTGGCTGAAATAGCGCTGTTGAACAATGCTTTGGCAGGTATTAACATGGAGGGCAATAAGTTCTTTTATGTTAACCCGCTGGAATCTGATGGGGTTACAAAGTTCAACCATGGCCAGCCCGGCAGGTCCTCATGGTTCAGTACCGCTTGTTGTCCCACCAATCTGGCCCGGCTCATTCCGCAGGTTTCAGGCATGATGTATGCCCATACTGATGATGAAATTTACTGCACGATGTATGGCAGCAATACTTCTGAAATTGCATTGAAAAATGGTGTAATAAGGCTTCAGCAACAAACAAACTATCCTTTCGAGGGTACCATCAATGTTACGGTTGCTCCTGCCACTGCTTCACAACAATTTGCACTGAAGTTGCGCGTTCCCACGTGGGCAGGCAACAAACAGTTTGTGCCTGGTAATTTATACAGGTACCAAAACACGGAACTTCACAACGTGATTGTGAAAGTAAATGGTAAGCAAATAAAAGCGCCGGTACAAGATGGTTTTATTACAATCAACCGTAAATGGAAAAAAGGCGATAGCGTACAACTGCAATTGCCCATGCCCGTGAGATATAATAAAGCTGATGAGCGTGTAAAAGATAACGTTGGTAAAGTAGCCATCACGCGCGGCCCGCTTGTTTTTTGTGCCGAAGAAGCTGATAACGGAGCTGGTTTTCAATCGTGGCAGGTGAATGGCGCGGGTTCTGTAAAAAGCAGTGTTGTAAAAAACATCCAACTTTCTTTTCTAAAAAACATACCTGTGATTGAAATACCGGCAATTAATAAAACCCGGCTAACTTCGTTCAAACTCATTCCATACCATTTGTGGAACAACCGCGGCGATGGTAAAATGTCAGTTTGGCTATCTTTAAAATAAAACCTGTTTATTATGGCAAATAAAAAAAGCATGTTGCTTCTTTTTCTTTCGTGCGTGTATTGTTATGGAGTGTTTGCAAAAGTGGAATTGCCACCAATGTTCAGCAGCAATATGGTTTTACAGCAGCAGTCTGAGCCTTTGATGTGGGGCAACGCCACACCATTACAACAGGTTATCGTTTACACATCGTGGAACAAAAAGACCTATAAAGCCATGTCCGATAAAAACGGGCAATGGAAAGTAAAGATCAATACACCTT
>JAFAFV010000193.1 GCA_023423285.1 Bacteroidota bacterium | reverse complement strand
ACTCATAAATTGATTCTTTAATTTTTAAACGGCTTGCATGGCAATGAAATACCTAATCAAGCATTTGGCTAAGTTATCAAATATCTATCCATTTTTAAAATTCATGTTATTTGTGTCAAGATGGCATCTAAAGGCTTTAGAAAACCCGTAGAGTTAAAACCCTGTTATTAAGTTTCCCTGATAAAATCATTATCTTGCCTGCCGAATTATGAAGAAGATAATCATTGCGATAGACGGATGGTCTAGCTGCGGTAAAAGCACGATGGCCAGGCAAATGGCTAAAGAACTAAATTATGTATATGTAGATACCGGCGCCATGTACCGCGCTATTACGCTGTATTTGATACGCCAGAATACAGATATAAACAACCCGGATGAGATTGCGAAAGCACTAAATGAAATAGAACTTGACTTTCGCTATAACGAAAATTCAGGACAAGCCGATATGCACCTCAACGACGAAAATGTGGAATATATGATCCGCGATATGGTGGTGGCAGAAAAAGTGAGTGAAGTGGCTACAATAAAGGCCGTACGCGAGTTTGCAGTGGCTGCACAGCAAAAAATGGGCGTTAAAAAAGGCATCGTGATGGATGGGCGCGATATTGGGACAGTTGTGTTTCCTAATGCCGAACTAAAAATATTTATGACGGCCGATAATGCAGTGCGCGTAGAAAGACGCTTTAAGGAATTATTGGAAAAAAATCCAAATGTAACGATTGAAGAAGTAGCTGAAAATATTCAGATGCGCGATTATATAGATTCAAACCGCGAACACAGTCCGCTGCGGCAGGCAGAAGATGCCATTGTGCTTAACAACACGAACCTTACACGCGAGCAACAGTTAAAGCAGGCGCTCGATCTTGCCAAAGAAGCCATGAACAGATAATGATCTGCTCCATCTACAACATATGAATGCCGGCTTCAGCTGCGTGCATTCTTTCTCTTTCGGGCCAAATACTTACCTGTACTTCGCCTATATGACGGCCTTTCAGCATAAACATACAAAGCCTGGACTGGCCAATACCGCCACCAATACTTTCAGGAAGCTGACCACTGAGCAACTGGCTATGAAACAACAAAGATTTGCGGTCTTCGCAGTTTTTTGCTTTCAGCTGGTATTGCATCGCTTTTTTATCTACCCTAATGCCCATTGATGAAAGTTCAAAAGCACATTCCAACACCGGGTTCCATACAATAATATCCCCGTTCAGGCCGTTATAGCCATCGTCATTTTTCGTACTCCAGTCATCATAATCAGCAGCGCGGCCGTCGTGCGCCATGCCGTTGGAAAGGTCTCCCCCAATACCGATAATAAATAGGGCACCGAATTCTTTGGCGGCAGCGTGCTCTCTCTGTTTGGACGTAAGATCAGGATATTTTTGCAGCAACTCTTCTGAGTGAATGAAAGTGATCTTTTCCGGCAACGAGGTCATTATTTTTTTATAATGATCGTGCACGATTTGCTCCGTATGCTTGAGGGCATTATAAATTTTAGAAACCGTTTTTTTTAAAAATTCCAGGTTGCGCTGCTCAGGTTCAATATGTTTTTCCCAATCCCACTGATCTACATAGATGGAGTGCAGCGGACTGTAATCCTCATCCGGCCTCAACGCGCGCATATCGGTCACTATCCCACGTCCCACTTCCACATCCAGTTCTTTCAGGCGCATTCTTTTCCATTTTGCAAGCGAGTGCACCACCACTGCTGGTTTTTCGTTCAGACATTTAATAGGAAATTTTACCGGACGCTCCACACCGTTCAAATCATCATTAATACCTGTACCATCCAATACAATCAAAGGCGATGAAACCCTTACAAGGTTCAGCTCCTTAACCAGTTCTGAAGAAAATGTATCCTTGATTAACGAAATCGCCTGCTCGCGTTTTAAAATTTCCCTGTCCATTTATTATACATTAATAAAAATTCAAAAAAAATACTATAACATGCTATTTTTTGTAATAGCGCCGACAAAAATGCATATTTTGTTTAACATTAAAAACTATATTTTAACTATTATACAATTTCATGAATGAAATCACGGACAGAGGCAGTTCTACAAATAATTACAGGGCTTTAATTTATTCCCTTAAAAAGAAATTTATAACACATGGGCTTTCAATTAAAAAGAAATTTATATTAGCCAAATGAAAAAAATTGCGATCATCAATGGACCCAACCTGAACCTGCTGGGGCAAAGAGAACCAGGCATATACGGCGCACAGAGCTTTGAAGATTTTTTGCAGGAACTGAAAGCAGCTTTTCCCATCGCGGAACTGGAATATTTTCAAAGCAACGTGGAAGGTGAGCTGGTGAATGCACTGCAGCAGTACGGAAACTATGATGGTATTGTACTAAACCCGGCTGCATACACACACACTTCCGTAGCCATTGGTGATGCCATTGCTGCTATTAGCACACCCGTTGTGGAAGTTCATATTAGCAATGTACATGCGCGTGAAGATTTTAGAAAGATATCGCACGTGAGCGCCAAAGCAGCCGGAACCATTTGCGGCCTGGGTTTTATGGGTTACAAGCTGGCTATTGATTATCTTTTGCAAGAATAATAAAACAATATTTACCAAACTTACTGTATGAAGAACGTCCCGAACGCTTCTTTATTCAATGCCACAGTAATTGTAGCCGCACTTGGCTACTTTGTTGATATTTACGACCTGTTGTTATTTGGCATCATCCGCATTCCCAGCTTAAAAGATCTGGGATTAAGCGTGGAAGAAATTACTACAAAAGGTGAAGGCATATTGTGGTGGCAAATGATCGGCCTGATGCTGGGCGGCGTTTTATGGGGCGTATTTGGTGATAAAAAAGGCCGCTCCAGCGTATTGTTTGGCTCTATTTTATTGTATTCTCTTGCCAATATAGCCAACGGTTTTGTGCAGACAGTGGAGCAGTATAAAATCATCAGATTTATTGCTGGCATTGGCCTTGCCGGCGAATTAGGCGCAGGCATTACGCTGGTAGCAGAACTTTTGCCTAAACATAAAAGGGGCATTGGAACATCTATGGTGGCCGGTTTTGGCGTTACCGGCGCCATCATGGCTTTTGTAATGAAAGAAAATTTTCACTGGCGCACCTGCTATTTTATTGGTGGCGGGCTGGGCCTGTTGCTGTTGTTGCTGCGGGTTTCAGTTTTAGAATCAGGCTTATTTCATCAAATGAAGAAAAAAACAGTTCAAAAAGGAAATCTGTTTATGCTCCTCAACAATCTTGGCAGGCTAAAGCGGTATGTGCTTAGCATTTTAATCGGCCTGCCCACCTGGTATGTAATCGGCATCCTGGTTACTTTCAGCAAAGAGTTTGGACAGGCATTTGGTATTTCTAAAGAAATTGATCCCGGAAAAGCTATCATGTTCAGCTATGCAGGCCTTGCAGCCGGCGATGTTGCTATCGGGTTTGTAAGCCAATGGCTGAAGAGCCGTAAAAAAGCACTTTTTGTTTTTTACGCCCTTACTGCTTTATTTATCACACTGTTTTTTACCATCCAATGGAACGGTTCTACTGCTATGATGTACATGCTGTGCACGGCACTTGGCTTTAGCATCGGTTTTTGGGCCATTTTTGTAACCATTGGGGCCGAGCAGTTTGGCACCAACCTGCGTGCTACTGCAGCCACCACCATTCCCAATATGGTAAGAGGTATGCTGTCGCTAATAATTCTGCCAATGTTCACAATACTTCGTGGTATTCAAGGTGTAGGTTATGTAAACGGCGCTATTTATACAGGCATCATTGTTTTTGCTATTTCATTGCTTGCTGTTATTTATTCAGCAGAAACTTATGACAAGGATTTGAACTACGAAGAAACTTAGAACCTTAACTTTGACGCATGGAAGTAAAAAACTGTATTGAGATCTTTCAGGAAAGCATTCATGTTTATCATGTGGCAGATGATGTAGACACGGCGGTAAAAAACCCGTTCCCTAAGGAAAAACTGGAACACCTGCTTTATTTAAAAAACTGGGTAGATACCGTTCAGTGGCATTTAGAAGACATCATTCGCGACCCACACATTGACCCTGTGGAAGCTTTAAAGATCAAACGGCGAATTGATGCTTCTAACCAGCAGCGAACCGACCTGGTGGAATACATTGATAGTTGGTTTTTACAAACTTTCAGTAATGTGGTTCCCTCAGAAAGCGCCACCTACAATACCGAAAGCCCCGCATGGGCAATTGACCGCCTCAGCATTCTGGAATTAAAAATATTTCACATGCAGCAGGAAGTGAACAGAACCGATGCATCGGAAGAACACAGGCAAACCTGCCAGGATAAGCTAGACGTGTTACTTACCCAGCGTAAAGACCTTTCTACTGCTATTCAACAATTGCTTGATGATATTTCCGCCGGCAAAAAATTCATGAAAGTTTACAAGCAAATGAAAATGTATAACGACGAAACCCTGAACCCGGTGTTGTACCAGCAAAAACAATTGTAATGGCTGTTCCACAGCATATTTTAGCGCTACGATTCTCGGCGCTGGGCGATGTTGCCATGACTGTTCCTGTATTGAAACTGCTGCTGCAGCAGTATCCAAACTTAGAAATAACCCTGGTTTCTGCTCCCTTTCATAAGCCACTGTTCACAGGTATTGACCGACTGCATTTTTATGGTGCCGACATTAAAAAAGATTTTAAAGGTGCGAAAGGTTTATACAATTTGTCGCAGCGTTTAAAAAAAGACATTGCCTTTGATGCGGTGGCCGATTTGCACGATGTGTTAAGAACCAAGATCATCAGGAAATTTTTACCGGGAGCAACGGCCGTTATCAACAAAGGCCGTAAGCAGAAAAAAGAACTTACACGTGCTAAAAACAAAAAGCTGCGCCCACTAAAAACATCTTTTGAACGGTATGCCGATGTTTTTGAAAAGCTGGGTTACCCTATAAAATTATTACGTCGTCAGGGTATTGTTCACCTGCACGCCAATGATACACTACTTGACGTGCCACGCAGCGGGTACAAATTCATCGGCATTGCCCCATTTGCAAAGCATGCATCCAAAACCTATCCTCTGGAGAAAATGAAACTTGTGGTGGAATTGCTTCAACAAAAACCTGGCATGCAAATACTTCTGTTTGGCAGCCGCGATGAAGCGCCCATATTACAAGATTGGAAAGGCAACTTCGACAACGTAACCGTTATTGCGGGGAGGTATGCATTTGAAGACGAACTGAACATTATTTCCCAACTGCATCTTATGGTGAGTATGGACTCTGCCAACATGCATTTGGCCTCGCTATATGGCGTGCCGGTGGTTTCAGTATGGGGCGGCACACACCCATATTTGGGTTTTTATGGCTGGGGGCAGGATATTGACAATGCTGTGCAACTAACTCTGGACTGCAGGCCATCTTCTGTTTTTGGAAATAAGCCCTGCCCTGTACATGGAGTAGCAGGCTGTATGCAGGGCATTTCTCCTCAAATGATCGTTGATAAAACAGAAGGTGTTTTAACAAAACTTATGAAACCGATTGGTGCTGAATAGCGTTATCATACAGTTTCCTTAAATTACACTCCTCTTCTAAATGAAAAATAAATACGTTTTGATCTTGCTGCTATCAGCTATTTTTTCTGCCTGTACAAAGCCTGAAATAGCTCCTGATACTGAACCTATTATTACCCCATCTTCAACTAATGAATTGCTGTTGATAGCAGATTCTGTTTACCTGTTTTCGAGAGAAATTTATTTTGGGGATGCTATTCGTACGAGCCCTTACGACTATACTTCTTTCAAGCCGAGATCGTTGGTTTTAACTGATGCAGTTGCCACCGCAAAGGCTGTGATAGAAAAAGTAAAAACCGCTAATTTTTATGATGAAAGCAAAGATTTTAGTTATGCAACCGCGTATGATGATGATGCCGGCGCGAGCAGCGCAGCCCAGACAATTAATGATTATGGGTTTTATTTCAAGGCCGGATATAAAGATCGAAAGATTAAAAACTCTTTATATGCAAACGATCCGGACTTTGAGGGCTTTTATATTACTTATGTATATCATAATTCAGATGCAGGGAAAAAGGGGGTACAAAGAGGCTGGAAAATGATATCGGTGAACGGTACTAGTATGTCCAGTATATCAAATACTACGGTTAATATCTTAAACAATATGTTTTATAATGAAACGCTCAAAAGCGCTGATATTGTTTTTGAAAAACCTGGTGGCCAACAGGTTTCTCTAAATCTTTCCATCACCTCTTTTGTTCCCAATTCTGTACTTTACCGCGAGAAACTGGTAAGCAGCACAGGGAGAAGCGTGGGTTATTTAGTCTATAATTTTTTTGGCAAATACAATGACACGAAAGCTGATATTGATGAAGCTATTCAATATTTTAAAAATGCAGGCATTAACGAAGTGGTATTAGACCTAAGGTATAACCGCGGCGGTTATACTCAAACTGAAACTTATCTTACTAACAATTTCGGCCCTTCTGCTGCAAATAATCAGGTGATGTATAAAATGATCTATAATGCAAATCTGCAAGCTGGAAATTATACCATGATGCGTACGCGGCATGGCTATAGCAAAGATTATTATTCCGTACCCAAAAACACGTACTATTTTTCTACAACAAATAGCATCAGTACCACAAAGCTGTATGTAATTGTAAGCAATTCATCTGCATCTGCCAGCGAATTATTTATCAATTCTTTAAGACCCTATTACAATAATAACCTCATTTTGATCGGCGATAACAATACTTATGGCAAACCGGTAGGGTTCTTCCCGATTCACCTGTTTAAGAAAGTGACTTTTTGGACGGTTTCATTTGAAACAAGAAATAAAAATGACGGCGCTGTGCCCTATACCGGCATTGGCCCTGATTTTAGAATTTATGACGGCGTCGATAAAAACTGGGGCGACCAAACAGAAGATTGTCTAAAAGCTGCGCTGAATTTAATTGATGGTAAGCTGGCTACCGCCTCTGTGGTTGTTAGCACCGTTCCAAGAAACGTGACGCCGCTGCAAATAAAACAAAAAGAGGTGTTCGAACACAGTAATTTGTTATACGAGTAGTCTAATTCCCGCATTTTTTCTTCCTAAACTTTTTTGAGGCCTTCTTTGGTTTTACAGCCTTTTTGCCGGTGGTATTCGCTTTTTGGAATACCAAAGGCGGATTACTTCTGGTTGTAGGAATAATGTTCGTCTGATTCTCCAATTCTATCAGGTCTTTGGCAGAATGATGTTTCACTGTATCCCCACGCTGCGCATAAGTATTTACTGAAAGCAAAATACCGGTAGCCAGAATCATCATTTTAAAAAGTAATTTCATTAACTAAAAGATGAAGACAACGGAGTTTTAGTTGGTAGAGAGGCTTAAACTTACTTCAGATATTTTAACTACACGTCCACTGTCGCGCCCAGCCAAGCCATCATGCCCATTCCCAGTTCAATAGCGTTTTCATCCACATCAAAGGTGGGCGTGTGCACGTTTCTCACTACAGTGCCTGTTTTTTGTACGCCCAGCCTGTAAAAGCACCCGGGAATGACTTGTGTATAATATCCAAAATCTTCGGCGCCCATTCTTATTTCAGTTTCACCCACATTTTCTGCACCGGCAAATTCTATAGCCTTTTCGCGGGCAATATCTGTGAGCGCTTCATTGTTGTACACGCTGGGATATCCCACATCAATATGCAGATCAAGTTCACCGCCCATAGCTTCTACCAAATTTTGTGATATGGTTTTTATGATCTCATGCGCTTCAAAACGCCAGGCTTCATCCATTGCACGAAAAGTTCCCTTCAATTTTGCCTCATTAGGAATAACGTTGGTGGTATTGCCGCTGTTGAAAGCTGTAATGGATAGTACTGAAG
Source organism: Bacteroidota bacterium (assembly GCA_023423285.1). Taxonomy (GTDB): domain Bacteria; phylum Bacteroidota; class Bacteroidia; order Chitinophagales; family Chitinophagaceae; genus Niabella. The sequence goes on along the minus strand of JAFAFV010000193.1, from coordinate 5,235 downwards.
ATTGCTGGGGGTTTTTTCGACGGCTGATGATTTGCTGCAGAGCCACTATTAGTTGAGAAGCAATCAGGATAGGGTCTACTGTTAGGTGTGGCGCGGCTGCGTGGCCGCCTTTTCCTTTAATGGTGAAATAAAGTTCGTCGGCGCTGGCCATTACCTTGCCTTCTTTAAAACCGAGTTTACCACATTCCAAAGACGGATGTACATGCAGCCCGAAGATGGCTCCGGGCCTGGGATTTTCGAGCACATCTTCTTTAATAAGCAGGCTGGCGCCGCCAGGGTTTTTTTCTTCGCCCGGCTGAAAGATCAACCTCACGCTTCCCTCCCACTCTTCTTTTAATTGTGAAAGAATTTTTGCCGCGCCTAACAGGCACGATGTGTGCACATCATGGCCGCAGGCATGCATCACACCTTCATTTTTTGATATATATGGAACATCGTTTTCTTCGGTAATGGGAAGCGCGTCAATATCAGCCCGCAGGGCAATTAATTTTTTGCCGGGGTTTATGCCTTCAATCAATCCCACCACGCCGGTTCCGGCCTTTACTTCAAAAGGAATGCCCCACTCCCACAACTTGGCTTGTATGTATTCGCTGGTTTTGTATTCTTTATAGCTTAGTTCTGGGTTGGCATGCAGGTGGCGCCTCACTTCCACAAACTCGGGCGCATATTCTTTCGCTAGTGCTTTAATCTTTTCTTGCATCAGGCAAAAATAGTTTAAAGACTGATAGAAAAGATGGAATCGTTCACTACGCCTATGCCTTACTCTTTATTTTCTACTTCTTCAGGCTTTACCTCTACAGTGGCATTTACAATAAAAACACCATTGGGAAAAATGTTGCTCATTCGTTTTTGATAAGCCACCGCTTCTGCACGGGTAAGAAAATTGCCCGCGGTAATCCTGAAGTAGGGAGACTGGTGGTGCAGGTATGGCTTAAGTTCAGGATAATAAGTAAGAATTTTAGTGCGTGCGGCCATGGCTTCATTGCGATTGGTGGTATTGGCTACCATTACCCTGTAGCCTTTGGCAAATCTGCGTTTGGAAGAATTCCTGGTAGATAGATTGTTTACTTCTGCCTGTTTTTTTAATAACACATCCACGCGCGGATCTTTATGCACCACAACAGAACCCGTGCTTTGAGCCATTAAACTGCCCGATATAAATAAACCCAAAACGAAAAATAATAGCTTCATATCTTTATCTAATTGATAACAATGATACTAAGAACCATTTATAGTTTAAAAAGTTGCACAAAAATAACGCCCGGTAGTTATTTTGCAGTAAATAAACTTTATCTCACTTACAAACCTTTAATAAAAATATATGAATTATACTGAAGTTTTTGGATACCTGGCAATGGCGTTGCTGGTAGTTTCTTTTTTACCAAGACAGTTAAAGCTCATTAGGGTTCTTAATCTTGTGGGCTGCATATTCTTTGTTATTTACGGCATTATGCTGGGCTGGAAATGGCCCATCATTATTTCAAACGGTCTTATTGCCTTCATCCAGGCATATCATCTTATTTTTATAAAGCCTTTGGTGGCGCATAATCAATAAATGTTCTGTTGAACAATTATACATTAAGCCCGTTATAAGGCAGAAAGCCTTACAGGATTGCGACATTTTGTCTAAAAAATTGCCTTGGCAGCTTTTTTGACAACTGTTTTATCAATTTAAAAATATAATGGCATGAGTACTAAAGATAATTTCGAAGAAGAATTCAACCTGAATGCGGATGAGAACCTGAGCGGCACTGAAAAGCTGACTGACCCGGTTGATGAAACAAGGCTTGAAGCCATTGAGAACGAATTGAACGAAAGTAAAGACAAATACCTGCGCCTGGCTGCGGAGTTTGATAATTTTAGAAGGCGCACTGCCAAAGAGAAAGTGGAACTGATACAAACAGCCGGCAAAGATGTAATTACCGATTTGCTGGAAGTGCTGGACGATATTGACAGGGCCTCAAAAGTGCTTGAAACCTCAGAAGACAAAGCCCTTAGCGAAGGAACCATATTGGTTTTTAATAAGTTGAAAAATATTTTGCAAAGCAAGGGGCTGAAAGAAATGAGTGCTGTGGGCACTGAATTTGACCCCGAGCTGCATGAAGCCATTACAGAAATTGCGGCGCCAACGCCTGAGTTTTCTGGTAAAGTGGTGGACGAAATCATTAAAGGATATTACCTGAACGACAAAATTATACGCCACGCCAAAGTGGTAGTTGGGAAGTAAGAAGAAAGAGAGATAACAATGTCTAAAAAAGATTATTACGAAGTACTGGGCGTTACCAAATCTGCAACTGCTGAAGAAATCAAAAAATCCTACCGCAAGGTAGCCATGAAATACCACCCAGACCGTAACCCCGGTGACAAAGCTGCAGAAGATAAATTTAAAGAAGCGGCCGAAGCATACGAAGTATTAAGCGACCAGGAGAAGCGCGTGCAATACGACAGGTATGGGCATGCAGGCCTAAGCGGCGCAGGCCGCGGTTATGGCGGCGGTATGAACATGGATGATATCTTCAGCCAGTTTGGGGATGTGTTTGGAGACGACCTGTTTGGAAGTTTTTTTGGTGGCTCGCGCGGGCGTGGCGGCGGCAACGGCCGGGCACGAGGCGTGCGAGGCAGCAACCTGCGTGTAAAGCTGAAGCTTAATTATGAAGAAATTGCCAAAGGCGTTACCAAGAACATTAAAGTAAAAAAATATGCCACCTGCAATACCTGCGGTGGCAACGGCGCTAAAGATAAAAACAGCGTGCAAACCTGTACCACCTGTCAGGGCAGTGGCCAGGTTCGCCGGGTTCAAAACACATTTTTAGGCCAGATGCAAACCGTAACTACCTGCCCCACCTGTAATGGAGATGGCAGTACAATTACTTCAAAGTGTAGTAGTTGTAAAGGCGAAGGCCGTGTGTACAACGAAGAAACTATTACTATAGATGTGCCTGCAGGTGTACAGGCTGGCATGCAATTGAGCGTGGCAGGCAGGGGTAATGCCGGCGAGCGCGGCGGTATGCCCGGAGACCTGCTGGTTGTAATTGAAGAAGAAGCGAACAAAGATTTGCAGCGTGAAGGTATGAACGTGGCTTATGATTTGCATATCTCATTCACCGACGCAGTGTTTGGCACAAGCGTAGAGGTGCCCACTATTGACGGCAGGGCTAAAATAAAAATACCTGCTGGCACACAAAGCGGTAAGATATTCAGGCTGAAAGGTAAGGGCTTTCCCAATGTGCATTCTCAATACGAAAAAGGCGATCAATTGGTACAGGTGAATGTTTGGACGCCACAGCACCTTGAAGATGATGAAAAAAGTTTGCTTGAAAAACTGGCAAAATCAAACAACCTGCAACCTAATCCCGAAAAGACCGAGAAAGGCTTTTTTGATAAATTAAAAGATCTGTTTAATTAACCCGTTTTGCTGGTAGTGTTTAGTTTTTGTTCCACGCCAGCAGGGATCGTGCATATTTTTTTCTGGCTGTAGTTGTAACAAACCATTCCGGTCTTTGCAACGGCAACAGTAAGCTTTTTACCATCTGTTTCCTTTTCCAGCTTATAAAATATATTAAAACTTATTCGGTGAAAGTCGGTAGCGCTTACAGATGCTGTAATCACTTCGCCGTAAAATGCTTCATTTTTAAATTCAATGGCTACATCTGCCATGATCATTCCGCAACCGCCAAGGTCCATTTCACTATAGCCATGATGTTTTAAAAATTGCAGTCGCACTTCGTGCAGCATGCTGAGGATGGCATCGTTGCCCACATGGCCGCCATAATTAATATCAGTTATACGCACTGTTATTTCAGTTGAAAAAGAAAATACCTCCGGAAATTGAATTTTTACACGCTGCATGTATACAAAAGTATACATTTGGCTAATCAGCACAGTTCATAAAAAAATAGACCCCTGTGGAAACAGGGGTCGCAACCAAAACTAACTGCTTATGAGAAAATTGACTATCTTTTAAAATGTGTTCTGAATAATAAGTTTCAAACATTGTGCCATTATGGCCAATTTTTATAGTAAATTTTAAGAACTGTATATTTTTATCATGAAAAATCAGTTCAAAACTTCCACTTTTACTTTCCACCCGGGCTGGCCGTGAATGTATTTAACCAATTCGTCGTTTATTTCAATACCCTTACCTGTTGTAAAAAGATCTGCCTGCAGGTCTGCTGCCACATCTTTAATACTCATCGAAAGTGTGGTGGAGCCTTTATAGGTTTTTATATTTTTTTGCATGAACAGGATCATATCTTCTGTAACATCAGCCGCAGGCAAATGCACACATAGTTTTTTGGTAAGATTGCGTTTTACAGTTTCTGCAAGGCCAACCGACACTACCTTAAAGTCAAAATCTCCATTGTAACGCTGTTTAAAATAACCCGTGATGTACACCGTGGCGCCCAATTGTAAAATAGAAGAGTGCCGCAGATAATCTTCAGAAAAAAGCATTAGTTCCAGTTTACCGCTGTAGTCCTCCACTATAAAACTCCCATATTTATTCCCGCTTTTAGCAACGCGGTGATTGGCTTCGCTTACCAGCCCCATAATCTTAAACGTGGCGCTGGAACTTATTTTTTCCTTCCCCTGTTCTTTGTATTCATTTACATAAGCAATTTTAGCAATGCCGTAATGTTCCATTTCAAATCGGTAATCATCAAGCGGGTGGCCGCTTAAGAAAATGCCCGTCACTTCTTTTTCATGATCTAGCTGAATAACCAGCGGCCATGGTAGACAATCAGCAATTTTAGGCGGCTGCACTTCCATGGTTTCCGAAAGATCGCCAAAAAGGGTATTGGCGCTGCTTTGTGCCTGCGTATCGCATACATGGCCATAGTGCGAAATTTTTTCCAGGCCGTTCATTTTTTCCCCTTCGGGAATATTGAAATACTGCGCGCGGTGCAGTTCGGTAAAGCAGTCAAAAGCGCCTGCGTAGGCCAGGCTTTCCAGTGTTTTTTTATTCACGGTTCGCTGGTTCACGCGTTTAATCATATCAAACACGGTGGTAAACGAACCGTTTCTATCACGTTCTTCTATCAGGCTTTCCACGGCAGCTTCTCCCACTCCTTTTAGCCCGCCAAGGCCAAAGCGAATTTCTCCTTTTTTAATTACGGCAAACCCTTTTTGTGATTCGTTTACATCGGGGCCCAGCACTTTAAGCCCCATGCGTTTACATTCTTCCATAAAAAAGGTAATTTTTTCAAGAGAGCCTGCGTTATTAAGTACGGCAGCCAT
>JAFAFV010000164.1 GCA_023423285.1 Bacteroidota bacterium | reverse complement strand
GTAAAGGAACTTGGAGGTATTGATATTTTGATCAACAACATGGCGCAGCAGTTTGAAAGCAAAACGTTGGAAGACATCTCCACGGATCAGTTGTTAAAAACATTCCAGACAAATTTCTTTTCCTATTTCTGGGTTACAAAATTTGCTTTACCACATTTGAAAGAGAACAGCAGCATTGTGAACACTACTTCTGTTACCGCGTACCGCGGAAGCCCCACGCTGATAGATTATGCCGCTACAAAAGGCGCTATTGTAGCCTTCACCCGAAGCCTTGCAGGTAATCTTGCTGAAAAAAAGATCAGGGTAAACGCGGTGGCACCTGGCCCTATTTGGACACCGCTGATTGTTGCCTCCTTTGATAAAGAAAAAGTATCTGAATTTGGTAGCGACACACCCATGAAAAGAGCAGGACAGCCAAATGAAGTGGCCCCGGCCTTCCTGTTCTTGGCAAGCGACGATAGTTCTTATTTTACCGGCCAGGTACTGCATCCCAACGGCGGTGAGATCATTAACGGATAAAATATTTTTTCACTTTTCAAATTTTAAAATATGCAAACCGATCACAACAAAAAAGGTATGGAAGACCAGGATAAAAGCCAGGTACCTACTGACAGGCACTTTGACAATTTTAATGAAGATAACAAACCCGCTTCCCAGCAGGAAGAAGGCGGTGAGCAAAGTGAAAGACAGCAAGCTAATGAAGCGAATGAAAGTAGTGCCAATGATAACGGCTAATAATATTTACTAACTCATAAAATCATTATTATGGATCAGCAAGCAAGTACAAAAATTCTGAACGACTTAATAAAAATAAATAATGACCGCATTTTGGGTTACCAGAAAGCGATTGACCAGTTGGGCGATGAAGACAGGGATATCAAACTCCTGTTTACGAATATGGTTTCTGAAAGCCAGCATTTTAACAGGGAACTGACTCGACTTGCCATTAATTACGGAGGCGATGTAAGCACTACAGGAACTTCTTCAGGAAGTTTGTACAGAACATGGACGGATGTAAAAGCAGTATTCACCGGCGGCAACCGTAAAGCAGTTCTTGACAACTGCGAAATGGGCGAGGATGCCGCTTTGAAAGCTTACGAAGCTGCATTGGAAGAAAAAGACCTAACTCCGGATGCGAAAGAATTGATCTTAAGGCAACAGGAAAGCCTTCAACTTTCACACGACAAAATAAAAAGAACGCGGGATGGCATAGAGATCATCACAGATATAGCTAAAAATGATAAAAACTAAACATTATTTAAAAGTTAAGAGATGTTATAGCAGCATCTCTTTTTTATAAGACAATAATCCCTTTTAAAAATATTTTTAAACCTACACCTGTTTGGGTGCAAAAGAAATACAACTTGCATCGGCTGCAACAGGGCCTTTAAACAACGTGCACATGCCACAGGCCTGCCCTTCAGCAGGAGGAACGTACAATTGGCAAAGATCGCAATGCTTTGCAGGGTCTGGCGACTTTTGAACGTACTGCACGGCTTCTCTCTTGTTCACCTCTCCGTCAGTTACACCAGCCACGTTGTTACAATCAGCCGGTTCTGCCAACAATGATTTTGGTGTGGCTGTAACATTATCAGGTGCTTCGTTGTCGTTACCAGATGCGCAACCACCCATCCATACAGCGCCACCAATCAGCATGCCGGCTGTGCCAAGACATTTCATTAAAAAATCTTTTCTTGAAACATGCTTTTCCATTATGCAGAGGTTATTTCTTTTTTGATTAAATAAAAAATGAACTGCAAAATACAGAAATAGCGGTTGATTTTTATTTTATCGTGAAATGAATTTACGAGTGAAAAACGGCACGCACAAAAAAACCACTCCGGAAACGAAGTGGTTTTTTTAGTCAGAAAAGGCGTTAAGGTTTTCTAAGTTGATCGTAAAGGTTATTGTACTTTGTTTCTTCAGCAATAATTTTATTCAGCTCTGCGCCTTTCGCGCTTTCTCTTTTGTAAGAATAATACTGTGCCAAATTACCAACAATAATGCGGTACTGTCGCTTTTGTACAGCATCCAGGTTACCCATCGCTGCAAACTTTGTTGCTATTATTTGAAAATTATCTTTAGCTATGTCATAAGTGGCATCATATTTTGCTTTAATATCCGCGAGCTTCTGCTTATCGGCCGCCGTAGCTTTCGCTCCTTTTTTAATCAGTTCGGTTTCAATAGGCCTCATTTCATCACCAATTCTCTCAGCTTTGGTAATATAGTGGTCGCCCAGCAACAGCAAAGGCTGCAGTTCATTAGGGCTAAGTTCTTTCGCCTTGTTCAGCGCACCCAGCATTTTAGATTCAAGTTCATCAAAATTTGCCGGCAACACCGCACCTTCTTTGCGGGAGTTGAGCGTATCAAAAATAGCTTCGGCTAACGCCAGTTGTGCTTTGTAATCGTTAGGGTTAGATGAGATCATCTTTTCCAGGTTGGTAATCTTTTGATTGAAATCGCTGGTACCACCCACAGCAAAATCGAGCAGGTTGTAGTTGAAAAATTCATTGTTGGGATACAATTCTTTACCCAAAGCCCTGTATTTATCAAAATTTGCCTGGTCTTGTTTCATGGCATAATACCTTACCAGCGCTTCGTAAACCGAACCGTAATTGGCGCCACCCACTCTTTGCTCAGCCATTCTTAAATTGTATTTAAGCGCCTCTTCAGGCTTTTGTACAGTTTCGGCCAAAATACCCGCATAGTACACCGCGTTGGTATCAAATGTAAATGTGGCAATTTTTCTTTCGATCAAAAGATCGCTCAGTTCCACCGTTCTTACAAACTTATCATAAGCTTCGGGGTACTTTTTGTTGTTAATATCGGTTACACCTGAGTTGAAGTATGCCGCGTACAGGTTAAAGGGCACGTTGCGGTACAGTGCATCATCGGGGCTTATCAACTTCATTGTGGGGTCTGCCTCTTTGTATTTTAAGAAAGCGCTGTAAGCCTCGTCCCTGTTCTGATCAGCCTGCGCGGCCCTGGCACTATCCAGCGAAAGATTACTAAAAAGTGATGCCTTCAAAAGGTAACCTTCTGGTTTTGTGTAAAATTTGTCGTTGGTACTGTTTTTGTCAAACAGGTCTTTTGCTTTAGCAACCTGGCCAAGAGCAAGCATGCCTTTGATGTCGTCGTACTTTTGAGCAAAAGCAGACGTAGCCATTATGCTTACGGCAGCTAATAATAGAAATTTTTTCATGTGCATGTATTTTACTGTTTTATTGGTCACATATAATACGCCATACAATCCTGTTTTAGTATGAGTTTTTCGTATAGCTATTTCATGTGCATGTATTTATTTTTCGATAATAACGCTAAAAAATCTGTTTTATGATGCGTCAGGCTCTTCACCTTCCGTATTATTTGATGATGCTTCGTCATTCAAAGTTGCGTCATTTTCATCAGATGAAGAATGATTTGCATCAGTTTCTGGTAATTTTTCGTCGTTTTCAGCCTCGTCTGCACCGTTCACTTCACGCTCTACTTTTGTAATGGCGGCTATTTCATCGCCCTCTTCTACCCTAATTAGTTTCACACCCTGCGTGGCCCGGCCCAGCTCGCTAATGCCGTCTACAGGCATGCGAATGGTTATGCCGCTTTTACAAGTTATCATCAAATCCTCTGTTTCCTTCACTCCCAACATGCCTACCAGTTTGCCGGTTTTTTCCGTTATGCTAATGGTTTTAACTCCTTTACCACCACGGTTGGTATAGCGGTATTCATCAACTTTAGTACGCTTGCCATAACCTTTTTCACTTACCACAAGTACGGTAACTCCTGTATCCTCAGCAGGGTTGCCACAGATCATACCAATCACCTCATCGTTGGTATCATCCACATCTATACCACGCACTCCTATAGCGCCGCGACCAGTGGGCCTTACGGCATTTTCAGAAAAACGAATAGCGCGGCCGCTTTTTACTGCCATCATAATCTCGCTGCTGCCATCGGTCATTCGGGCATCCAGCAATTGGTCACCTTCATTAATGGTAATGGCGTTCACGCCTGTTTGGCGCGGCCTGCTGAAATCTTCAAGCGCTGTTTTTTTAACAATGCCCTGCTTGGTACAAAGTAATATATAATGAGATTTTACAAATGCCTCGTCCGTAAGATCTTTTATATCAATGATGGTCCTGATCTTATCATCGGGCGGCAACTGTATCAGGTTTTGGATGGCGCGGCCTTTGCCTGTTTTTTCTCCTTCGGGAATTTGGTACACGTTCAGCCAATAGCATCGGCCTTTCTCTGTAAAGAACAACAAGGTATGATGCGTGGATGCTACAAACAAGTGCTCTATATAATCTTCATCTCTGGTTTTACCACCCATCACGCCACGGCCACCACGGCGTTGTGCCCTAAAATCGGTAGCGCGGGTGCGCTTGATGTAGCCCAGGTGTGAAATAGTGATCACCACATCTTCGTCTTTGATCAGATCTTTGATAGATACTTCATCATCCAGATAGGTGATCTCGGTACGACGTGCATCGGCAAATTTATCTTTGATCTCAATAAGTTCTTTTTTGATGATATCGTAGCGCATGGTCACGTTGGCAAGAATATCTTTCAAGTGGGCGATCAGCTTCATCAGCTCATCGTATTCTTCCCTGATCTTATCTCGTTCCATACCTGTAAGGCGCTGCAGGCGCAGCTCCAATATGGCTTTAGCCTGAATTTCGTCCAACCCCCAGCCGGCATTAATCAGGTTTTCTTTGGCTATGTCAGGGGTTGCAGAATTCCTGATCAACCTGATCACTTCATCTAAATGATCCAGGGCAATGAGATAGCCTTGTAAAATATGTGCTTTTTTCTCGGCTTCTTTTAACTCGTACTGCGTACGCCTTACCACTACTTCATGCCTGAACTCAACAAACTCGCTGATCAGGTCTTTCAGGTTCAATATGCGGGGCCTGCCGCGAACGATGGCTACATTGTTGATGCCAAAAGATGTTTGCAGGTCGGTGTATTTGTATATCTGGTTGATCACTACCTGCGCGATCGCGTCACGTTTCAGGTCAATCACCAGTCGGGTGCCTTCTTTTTTGTTTGATTCGTTGTTAACGTGGGCAATGCCTTCTATCACTTTATTATTCACCAGTTCGCCAATGCGGTTTGTCAGCGCGTCTCTGTTTACCTGATAAGGTACTTCTGTAATCACGATCTGTTCGCGACCGCTTGGCTTGGTGTCAACGCGTACCCTGCCGCGGATTACAACCCGGCCACGGCCGGTGTGCATGCCCGCTTTAATGCCTTCCATTCCGTAAATAATGCCACCTGTAGGGAAATCAGGCGCCTTTACGTGCTGCATCAACTCGTCAATGGTAATATCATTGTTGTCAATATAGGCCACGCAACCATCAATCACTTCTCCAAGATTGTGGGGCATCATGTTGGTGGCCATGCCTACCGCAATACCGCTTGAGCCGTTTACCAGCAGTTGCGGAATACGGCTGGGCAATATGGTGGGTTCTTTCCTTGAGTCATCGTAGTTAAACTGAAAATCTACCGTTTCTTTTTCAATATCATCCAGCATGTGTTCGGCCAGTTTTTCCAGCCTTACCTCTGTATAACGCATGGCCGCCGGGCCATCCCCATCCTGGTTGCCAAAGTTACCTTGCCCGTCTACCATCGTGTACCGCATACTCCACTCCTGCGCCATACGCACCATGGCATCGTATACCGAACTGTCTCCATGCGGGTGGTATTTACCCAGCACTTCACCCACTACAAGTGCCGACTTGCGGTGCGACCTGTTCGCGTTCAGGCCCAGTTCGTTCATGGCAAAAAGGATGCGGCGGTGCACAGGTTTCAGGCCATCTCTTACGTCGGGTAGCGCGCGACCCACGATAACGCTCATTGAATAGTCAATATATGCCGCTTTCATTTGCTCTTCGATATTCACCGGTATCACGCGGTTATTATCCTGCGTTTCCTGCAGTTCCAGATTGTCTTCCATTTAATCTTTAATTGTCTGAAAAATAATGGTCTTATGTAAGATTTACGAGTAGCTGCAAAGATACTTTTTTAAAGCCGGAATACCGCCTGAAACTGCCTGTTTTTTCAACGTTTTATGCACGTTTATGGTACAGTTTCAACAAATAAATTTTTGGATCATTTATATTAGATATACGCTCAGAAAGACAGATAGATATTGGGTACAAACAAAAAAAACCGCCTCTTTTTTTGAGACGGTTTTTATAAATATTTGGTGGCTTATTTTAAGCCAAACGCTTTTTTCACTTTTGCTACGTGGTCTAATTTTTCCCAGGTAAACAATTCCACTTTTTTCTTCACCACTTTACCATCCGGCGATCTGAAAGTTTTTTCTATCACTTTGTTTTCCCTGCCCATGTGGCCGTATGCGGCAGTTTCGCTGTAAATGGGGTTGCGCAGTTTCAGCCTTTGCTCAATAAAGTATGGGCGCATGTCAAAAATACTTTCGACAATTTTACCAATTTCGCCATCCGTCATATCTACTTTAGCAGTGCCGTACGTGTTCACGTTAATGCTGGTGGGTTTTGCCACACCAATCGCATACGATACCTGTACAAGTACTTCATCGCACAGCCCTGCAGCTACCAGGTTTTTGGCAATATGGCGTGTGGCATAAGCCGCGCTCCTGTCTACTTTACTGGGATCTTTACCACTAAAAGCGCCGCCGCCATGGCCGCCTTTACCGCCGTAAGTATCTACAATAATTTTACGTCCTGTTAAACCTGTATCTCCGTGCGGGCCCCCAATTACAAATTTACCAGTGGGATTTACATGGTAATTTATTTGATCATTAAACAGTTTTTTATATTGCGGATACTTTTTGATCACACGAGGGATAAGGATGCCTTTTACGTCAGTTTTAATTTTTTCCAGCATTTTTGCTTCT